>DATCLL010000001.1:0-9047 GCA_036563935.1 Limnochordales bacterium
CTGTGCCCCGGTGCCCGGGAGGTGTACCAGCAGTGGCTGCAGCGTCGGTACCCGAACCTGGTGGGCCTGTACCGGCGGCTGTTCGGGCGCGGCCAGTACCCCCCGACGGAGTACCGCAGCTGGCTGCAGCGCACGGCTGCGGCGCTTCGGGCCTCCTGCCGGCCAGGGGCGGCGGGTCCGGCTCAGGAGGCTTTGGAAGACGTGGGAGAAGGGGGGGCCCGGCCGGGGAGGTGGGTGCAGGCCTCCCTGGGCTTGGGTGGGTGATGGCAGGAACGGCCAGGGCCGGTGGCCAAACCATCCGGTGGCGGCCCGGCTTCCCGCTGCCTGTTCGGAAGCTCTTGCTGCCGTCGCCGGGCATGGGACACGGGGCAACCGGCAGCCCGGTGGCCTGGCCGCAGACCACCCGTGCGCTGGGGTGCGACGGCAGCCATGGCTACGGCCTACCCCGAGTCCCGGGCCTTCCGCATCGCCACACCCGGCGCCCTGCCCGCACGGCCGGCCGGGGCAGGGGCCGCTGCTCCCGGGCGGGCCGGTCCGGCCTTCGGCCGCTACGTGCAGGCGCTGGAGCAGGCCGTGCGGCGGTTCCATGCGCCTCCCGACGGGGCGTTCTTTGCCGCGTTGGGGTGGGTGGTGGCGGAGGCGCCCGACAGCCTGCTGCCCGTGGAGGCGCTCAACCAGGCTTCGGCAGGCGGGGTCGGGCGTTGGGAGACGGCAGCGCTGGCCCGGTTCCTGGTGGTGCGCAGCGCGCGCAGCTCCCGGCGCGGGGCGCTGTACCTGGAGCGGGCCCGGGGGGTCTTGCAGGGATACCGGCAGCTGCGGCCTGACGACGAGCGGGTGGCCCTGTGGCTGGCATGTGCCCACGTGCTGGCAGGCCACCTGGCCGAGGCCCGCCGGGAGGCCCGGCAGGTACAGGGCGGAAGGTTCGCGGAGGTGGCCCAGGAGCTTCTGGCGGGGGTGGAGTGGGCCATCCGGCAGCAGCAGCGAAGCGTTGCGGCCAGCGCGGAGCCGGGCTGGAAGTTCGGCAGTGGATGGGTGCGCGGCAGGCTGTGCGGCGGCACCTCCTCGTACGCGGGCGACGGGGCCCACCCTGATCCGATGGCCGCCACGGGTGCGCGCAGGCTGCGCCTTCAAGCTGTGCGGGGGCAGCCGGTGCGGCTTTACGGGCCGGCGGGGCGCTGCACGCTGGCGCCGGTGGACGGGGAGTTGCTGGTGGGGCTGGTCTCGCTGGCATGTCGGCAGCAGGTGCGCCCGGCGTGCGCGGGGGAGCCTGGCGAAGAGGGCTTGTGGGTGGCGCGGGGCCGGTGGGCCTGCGTGCTGTGGCCGCTCCCGCAGCCCGTCGGCCGCCTGTCGGGCTTTTTCTCCCAGTGTATCCGCCGGCTGCGGGAGAAGGTGGAGCAGGTGGCGGGGGGAAGCGTGGTGGAGGCGACGCACCGGATGGGCTACCGGTTGCGGGCAGGCGTGCAGTGGGATGTGGAGCTGGACGTGGCCAGCTGGGCGGCCAACTGGCTGCTGCCCCGCCTGCCCCCGTCGGCCCCGGCCGAAGCGGGCGGCGAGGAGTGACGGGTGACGGCAGCGGCGCCCCAGCCGCCGGCTGCCGCTGGCTGCGGGAGGAGGCGGGCGAGCTTACGCATCTGGTGCTCTTCGATGTCGACGGAACGCTGCTGACCGCCTCGGGAGCGGGACGGCGGGCGCTGGAGCGGGCCCTTGCGGCCTGTTTCGGCGTGACGGGCCAGCTGGACGGCAGGGAGCTGGCAGGCAAAAGCGACCCGGTCATCTTCCGGGAGGCCGCGCTGCAGCTGGGGGTGGGGCTGCAGCAGCTGCAGGCGGGCTGGGAGCAGCTGGTGGAGCGGTACCTGCAGTTTTTGGACGAAGAGCTGGCGCACCGGCAGGTACGGCCTCTGGCCGGAGTGGCTTGCCTGCTGGCTCACCTGAAGCGTTGCCCGGACGTGGTGCTGGGCCTCGGCACGGGCAACCTGGAGCAGGCAGCCTGGAGAAAGCTGCGCGCGGCCGGGTTGGAGTCGTATTTCCGGGTGGGTGGCTTCGGCGCCGACGGGGAGGACCGGGCGGAAATCCTGCGGGCGGCCTTCCGCAGGGCCTGCTCGGACAGCGGCGCGCCGTACGGCGTGGTGGTGGTAGGGGACACGCCGCTGGACGTGCAGGCGGCCCACCGGGCCGGGTTTGCCGCGGTGGCCGTGGCCACGGGGCCGTACAGCGTGGAGGAACTGCAAAGCAGCGGCCCCGAAGCCGTATTGCCGGACCTGGCCTGCTGGGCCGAAGCGGCCCGGGTGTTGCTAGAGGCGGCGGCCCGCCGGCCCCAGGTGGTCCAGTAGGGCTTCGGCAGAAGGCTGCGGCGGCCAGCAGGTGGAGCCGCTGCACAGCAGCCACCGGGCCGGCGGGGGCTCTTTCTTCCAGGCCAGCTCCAGGGAAGGGTGGCCCAGCCGGCCCAGTCGGCGCAGGCCCTCCTGCACCTCCTGCAGCGATGGGGCCATGACGGTGACGGTGGCGGTTCCCTCGTCCAGGCGGTCCAGCGCGCACCACAGTGCCGCGGTGGCAGCCGGCTGCTGCAGCATCACAGGCCAGCAGTAGCCCACGATGCCGGCAGCTGCCTGCAGGTGGGCCTCGTCGGCCAGAAGGGCTCCCAGCCGGGCATGGGCCGACGCCATGAGCGCGTTGGCCGAGGGTAGGGCCTGGTCCCAAAGCTCCCGCGGCCTGGCCAGGGGAGAGCCGTGGTGGGCAGCGGCCAGGCTGTACAGCCCCTCTTCGTCCGCAAAGAGGGTACGGGCCCGTTCCATCAGCTGCGCAGCCTCCGCCAGCCAGGCGGGCTCCAGGGTGAGGCGGTGCAGGTCCAGCAGCGCGTGCACCAGCGCGGCATAGTCGTCCGCGTAGGCCGGCACCACGTCATCGCCGCTGCCCGGCACGTGCAGCAGGCCCAGGCGGGGGTGCCGCAGGTGTTCCTGGACGAACTCCCATCCCGCCAGGGCCGCCTGGCGGCAGAGGTCCCCTTCCGGGCCATCGAAGGCCTGGGCTGCCTGGGCCATGGCGGAGACGGCCAGGGCGTGCCAGGCCAGCACCACCTTCTCGTCCCGGGCCGGGGGACGGCGGGTACGAGCCCGGTACTCCCGCATGCGCTGCAGGGCAGCTTCCAGGACGCGCAGGGCGTGCTCGTCCAGCTGCGGAGGCTCTGGCGGCATGCGCCCTACCACCGACAGGGCCTCTTCCTGCCAGCCCGGGGGGCCGTCCACAGGCCCCGCGGCCCGGTACGGTTCGTCCTCCCCCACCGCAAACAGCTGGCAGACCCATCGGGCCAGCTGCCGGTCCTGCAGCGCCTGTTCCACCTGGTCGGCCGACCAGCGGTAAAAGAACCCCTCCGCAGGCCTCCCCTGGTCGTCGGGCGAATCGGCGTCCAGGGAGCAGGCAAAGCCGCCGGAGGGAAGGCGCATCTCCTCCAGCAAGAACGCCACGGTCCGGCGGGCTACCGTCAGCAGCTGCGGGTCCTGCCACAGCCCCACCTTCAGGTACAGGGGCACCAGCAGCGCGTTGTCGTACAGCATCTTCTCGAAGTGGGGCACCTGCCACCAGCGGTCGACGGTGTAGCGGTGAAAGCCCCCTCCCACGTGGTCGAACAGCCCGCCCCAGGCCATCCGCCGCAGGCTGTCCAGCAGGTGGCGGCGGGCATCCTCGTGGCCGAACCGCCACGCCGCCCGCAGCAAAAGCTCCAGCACCGTGGCCTGGGGGAACTTGGGGGCCTGCCCGAAACCTCCCGCCTCGGGGTCCGCCTGGGCCAGAACCCGGCCCGCCGCCAGCACCAGGTAGCGGGCCTGGGGCCGGGCCAGGGACTCCCGGCCTGCGGGCCGGGTTGTGGCTGCCGCGGGGCCGCCGGCATGCACCGCCGCATCCGAGGGCGCCGGGTCGGCACTGCCCGGGCCGCCGGGCCGGGCCTCCAGCTGGGGCCGCAGCACCTGGCGCACCGCCTCGGCCAGCTGCTGCGCGTACTGGCGCAGCTCGGCTTCCTTTTCCTGCCATGCCTGGCTGATAGCCCGCAGCACCTCCACGAAGCCGGGCCGTCCCAGGCGGGCCCGGGGCGGGAAGTAGGTGCCCACGAAGAAGGGTTCCAGCTGCGGGGTGAGGAAGGCGGTGAGGGGCCAGCCGCCCTGCCCGGTGGTGAGCTGGCAGGCCACCTGGTACACCTGGTCCACGTCGGGGCGCTCTTCCCGGTCCACCTTGATGCACACGAAATGCTCGTTCATCCACCGGGCCACTTCCGGGTCCTCGAAGGATTCGTGGGCCATGACGTGGCACCAGTGGCAGGCGCTGTAGCCGATGCTGAGGAGGATGGGGCGGTTTTGCCGTCGCGCCCGCTCGTGAGCCTCGGGTCCCCACGGGTACCAGTCCACGGGCTGGTAGGCGTGCTGGCGCAAATACAGGCTGGCCGAGCCGGCCAGGCGGTTGGGGCGGGCAGCCGCGGGCGCTTCCATGCGGGTTTCCCCCGTTCTGCCGGTAGCAACCGGCTCATCCTTCCCCACAGTCTACCATGGGGGCAGGCCCGCCAGCACGGGGTACGCCGGCCAACCGGCTGCCCCGGCAACCCGACGGGCCTTCCGGGGCAGCCGTCCGGCTCCTACAGGCCGTACAGGGCTCGGGCGGTCGAAAAGTAGATGAGCAGCCCCACCGCGTCCCCGATGGTGGTAATGAGCGGGCCCGACGCCACCGCCGGGTCCAACCGCAGCCCCTTGAACAGGAAAGGGAGGACGGTGCCCAGCAGGCCTGCCGCCAGCACCGTGCCCAGCATGGCGCCGGCGACGGCCAGGCCCAAACGCAGGTCCTGGGTGCGCAGGACTGCCATGGAAAAGGCCAGGGCGCCCAGAAGGGCTCCCAGGCACAGGCCCGTGAGCAGCTCCTGGAGGGCTGCCTTCCAGAACCGGCGGGGCTGCAGCTCCCCGGTGGCCAGGGCGCGCACCACCAGGGTCACCATCTGCGAGCCCGTGTTGCCGGCGGAGTCCATGATGATGGGGATGAAGAAGGCCAGGGCCACCACCGCGGTCAGGGCGTCCTCGAACAGGGAAATGAGCCCCCCGTTGATGGCGTCGGCCACAGCCAGCACTGCCAGCCACGGAAGCCGGCGCGCCACCCGCCCCCGCAGGCCGAGCTCGAAGTACTCCTCCTCTCCGGCCCGCCGGGGAGGGGCCACGCCACCCAGCCGGTGGATGTCCTCGGAGGCCTCCTGCTGCATGACGTCCATGATGTCGTCCACGGTGATGATCCCGACCAGCCGGCCTTCGGAGTCCACCACCGGCACGGCCAGCAGGTCGTGGTCGGCCACGATGGCGGCCACCTTCTCCTGGTCGTCGAAGGTGCTGACGCTCACCACGTCCCGCTGCATGAGCTCTGCGACGGACCGCTCGGGGTCGGCCATCACCAGGGCCCGCAGGGAGACCACGCCCTGCAGGCGCCGGTCCGGCGAGGTGACGTAGATGGTGTATATGGTCTCCTTGTCCAGGCCGGAGCGCCGGATTTTTTCCAGGGCCTCCCGCACCGTGAGCTGCTCCTGGATGCTGACGTACTCCGGCGTCATGATGCGCCCGGCGGTGCCCGGCGGGTAGCCCAGCAGCACGTTGGTGGCCTCTCGCTCCTGGGGCGACAGGCGGGCCAGGAGGTCCTTGGCCACCTTGGCGGGCAGCTCGTCCAGCAGCCGCACCCGGTCGTCCGGAGACATCTCCTCGATGAGCTGCAGCACCTGCTCGTCGTGGAGCTCGTCCAGCAGCTCGTGCTGGTCTCTGGCTTCGAGGCTCTCGAACACCTCCAGGGCGCGGGGCTTGTCCAGCAGGCGGAAGGCCACGGCCCGCTGGCGGGGAGGCAGCTCCGCCAGGCACGCGGCAGCACTGGGAGGCGGCAGGCGGTTGAGCAGCTGCTTTGCCTCGGCGTAATCCCGTTCTTCCAGGCAGCGGTGCAGCATCTCGGGATCCAGCGTCTCCGGCGGGGGAGCCACGGCCGTCGCCACCTCCCGAGCCAAGGTAAATCCCGGACCAGCCGCAGTCAATGGAGGCGTGCCCGCAGATGCCGCCCGTTCCGGCCCGTTCGCCGGGCTGCGCCCGCCCGCCCCGCCCGCCACGGCCCGGGCCGTTGCCCGCACGGCCCCGGTGCGCTACAGTGAACCCGGTACAGCCCCGCACCGGAAGGGGCCTCAGGCAAACCAGCGGGAGAAGGGGGACCGGCGGTGAGCGGCTGGCGGCAGGCCCTGCATCACTACGACGCTCGCCTGTTCTGCTACCTGCACCTGCGGCTGGCCCGGCGGTGGCTGGACCGGTTCATGCGGGCCATCACCCACCTGGGGGGCGTGCTTCCCAACGCCGGGGTGGGGCTGGCCCTGGCGGCTCATCCCGGCGAACTGCGGCGGGTGGGCGTGGCGGCGCTGGTGGCCGTCGGCGGCAGCCACATGGTGGTGCAGGTGCTCAAGCGGCAGGTGGAGCGGCGCCGGCCGTACCTGGCCCTGGCGGAAAGCCGCCTCATCGTGCCGCCCCTGTACGACTACTCCTTCCCCTCCGGGCACACCACCGCCAGCTTTGCCACGGCCACGGTGCTGGCCGCCCACTGGCCGGCGCTTTTGTGGCCGTGCATGGCCCTGGCCGCCCTGGTGGGCCTGTCCCGTACCTACCTGGGCCACCACTATCCCTCGGACGTGGTGGCCGGGGCCCTCATCGGGGTGGGATGGGCGTACGCCAGCGTGAACTGGCTGCTCACGTAAGGCCGCCGGCACGGCTGCGGCGGCGTCGGAGGGAGTTCGTTGGAGTCTTCTGTGCCTTCGGTGGCCTTTGCCACCCTGGGGTGCAAGGTGAACCAGTATGACACCCAGGCCCTGCAGGAACTGTTTGCCCGGCAGGGCTTCCGGGTGGTGCCCTTTGAGGGGCCGGCCGACGTGTACGTGGTGAACACCTGCGCGGTCACCGGCGAGGGCGAACGGCAGAGCCGCCAGGTGGTGCGCCGGGCCGTACGGCGCTCGGGCGGCGGCGCGGCCGTGGTGGTGACGGGCTGCCTGGCCCAGCTGCCCACGTCCCGGCTGGCTTCCATCCCGGGCGTGGCGGCCGTGGTGGGAACCCAGCGCCGAGCTGCCGTGGTGGAGGCCGCACAGGCGTGGCTGGCCGGGCGCCGGGGGCACGCTCCGGAGCGGCCCGGGCTTTCCGACGGAGCTGGCTCGGCCCCGGCGCCGGCCCCGGCTGTGGCTGCGTCCCGGGGCCGCCCCAGGGGCCCTTACGAGGAGCTGGGCGTGGAGTCCTTTACCGGACGCAGCCGGGCCGTGGTGAAGGTGCAGGACGGGTGCGACGAGATGTGCACCTTCTGCGTGGTCCCCTTCACCCGCGGCGTCTCCCGCAGCCGCGCTCCTCAGGCGGTGGTGGAAGAGGTGCGCCGGCTGGTGGAGCGGGGCTACCGGGAGCTGGTGCTGAGCGGGGTTCACCTGGGTAGCTACGGGGAGGACCTGCCCCGGCGCACCAATTTGGTGGAGCTTCTCATGCAGCTGGAGGAGCTGCCCGGCCCGTTTCGGCTGCGGTTGAGTTCCCTTCTGCCCTCAAGCCTTTCGCCGCAGCTGGTGGACTGGTGGGGTGCGTCGCGGCGGTTGTGCCCGCACATCCACCTGTCCCTGCAGTCGGGCGACGACGGCGTGCTGGCGGCCATGGGCCGATCCTACACGGCCGATTGGGTGCGGGAGGCGGTGGCCGCCCTGCGCCGGCGGCGCCCCGACCTGAGCGTCAGCGCCGACGTCATCGTGGGCTTTCCCGGCGAGTCGGAGCGGGCCTTTGCGGCCACGGCGCAGCTGGTGGACGAGCTGGAGGTGGCCCGGCTGCACGTCTTTCCCTACTCGCCCCGGCCCTTCACCGCGGCCGCCCGCCTGCCCGACGACGTGCCCGCCCGGGTGAAGCGGGAGCGGGTCCGGGAGCTGGTCCAGGTGGCCGAGCGGGCTGCCCTTCGCTACCACCGGCGGCTGGTGGGACACCTGGTGCAGGTGCTGGTGGAAGACGGCCCGCCGGGCCCGGCGGTGCACGGGGTGGACGAGCACTACGTGCGGGTCCAGCTTCGGCTGCACCAGGGCCTGTCGTTCCCGGGCGAGCCTGCCCGGCCCCAGCCGGGCCAGCTGGTGGCGGCCCGGGTGGTGGAGGCCGGAACCCACCGGGTCGAGGCCGTCTGCCTTCCCGCCGCCGGGGAGCCGCCCCAGCAGCAACAACAGCAGCCGTAAGGCTTGCCCCTCCAGCGGGGCGTCCCGGCAGGAAGTCCAGCCCCGGGCGCCGAAGCCGTGCAGGCATCCCCGGCGCGGCGGCGGGCACTGGGTGGGCAGGCCCGGGGCCGGCGCCCGGACACCGGGAGGAGGGGCCGGCCGTGACGGAGATTCGGGTGGGCGACGACGAGCCGCTGGAGTCCGCGCTGCGGCGCTTTCGCCGGCTGGTGCAGCAGGAAGGCATCCTGGCGGAAGCCCGCCGCCGGGAGCACTACACCAAGCCCAGTGCGCGCCGGCGTCAGCGGGGACGCGGCCCCGGGCGACGCCGCCCCTGAGCGGCACTTGACCTGCCTTTGCTCAGCTGTCTTTGCGGGGGACGCCCTGGCGGCGTCGGGAGGCGCTGCGGGGCGTCTCGGTGGGCGGGTAGAGGTCGGCATCGTCCGGGTTGTCGATGGCCGTGAGACCGGCCTGCGGTTCCGGCGCTGCCTCCTGGTCGGCCGTCGGGCGGGGCTGCGCGGTGCGGCGGCCCGGCCGGCGGGGACGGGCCCGGCTTCGGGCATCGTGTTCCACGTAGGACCATTCCTCTCCTGAGGCTGCTGGGGGCCGGGGGCTGCGCCGCAGCCTGCTGCGGCACGGGGCACCCGCGGCCCCGGGGCTCCCGCCTAGTCTTTCCCCAGGCCCCGCCGCCATGCCAGGCGGGCCTTGCCAGGGCATACCCATGACTGCACGAGGGGTGCGAACCGGCCATGCCCGGTGGGTGGGTGGCCCGGGTGGCCCGCCAACTGGAACTGCCAGCGGAGGCCTTCGGTGTAACCCGCCTGGTGGTAGGGCGGGACCGCAT
>DATCLL010000002.1:0-3146 GCA_036563935.1 Limnochordales bacterium
GTAGGCTGCCCGTCCACGCTGGCGATGCGCTCGCCCCGGCGCACCCCGGCCCGGGCGGCGGGCCCGCCGGGAACCACCCCCCGCACCAGCACCTCGCCGGCTTCGGTCTGCACGATGACGATGCCGACGCCCACCAGGTTCTCGGCCCCGGAGGCGGACGCCGCCTGCCGGGCCTGCTCCGGCGTGAGGACAAAGCCGGCGCCGGGGCCCAGTTCCTGCAGCATGCGGGCCGCAAGCCCGTACCCGTCCGCCCCCGGCTGGCGGGCCAGCTCCAGGTAGCGCTGCCGGACGCCGTTCCAGTCCAGGCCGCCCATGCGGGCGTCGAAGTACAGCGTGCCTACGGCCTGCCAGGCGGCCTGCACCACCGCGGCCGCCGAGACCGGGCCTGGCGCTGCCGGGGCCGACCCGCTCCCGCCCTGGCCGGCCGGCGCAGCCGCCCGGGCCAGCCCGTGCACGGCGGCGAAGCTTGCTACCACCAGCAGGGCGGCCGCCGCGGCCGCCTGCACCCTCCGAAACGGCTCCATCGTGCCACTCCGTCCCCTCAGCGGGGCGAGGCCTGCTGCCCCATGGCGAACAGCGACCAGCGGCGCAGGGGGATGAGCTGGTCGGCCAGGACGTTGAGGGGCTTGGTGGCCAGCACGAAGTGCTCCTTGATGGTGTTCAGCACTCCTGCCAGGCCCACCCGCTCCGCCATCTCGTCCTCCGCGGCCTTCTGGTAGAAGGCGCGGCCCAGCTCCTCGTACTCGGCCCGGTCCCGCACCCGCCGGCCCCAGCGCAGACGGGCGCCCTCCCACGGGCGCCGCCCGTAGCGGGCCGCTGTCTGCTCCACGTGCTCGGGGAACATACCCAACAGAAACAGGCAAACGTCGGCAATGCGCTTGTACAGGGCGAACCGCTGGCCGGGATCCGCCATCTCCGCCAGGACCAGCAGGTCGTCCACGTCCATGTCCGAGAAGACCCGCCGGTACAGGGTGTTGCCCCGCCGCACCACCATGGCCCGCTGCTCGGTGCGCACGAAGCTGGCCAGCATGTCGGCCAGATAGCCCAGCACCTGGGGGTCCTCCACCAGCCGGGCAGCCTGCCGGGCGTCGAAGATGGGCAGGCGGCCCGATGCGCCCAGCTCCACGGTGAAGGAGCGCTCCCGCAGCTGGCGGCGCACCCGGCGCAGCAGCACCGTGAACAGCAGGCGGGGCGAGATCTTCAGGAAGACGTCCTCCTCGCTAACCATGCGCTGGTACAGCCGCTCGTCGTCCAGCATGATCTCCAGCAGGTCCGGCTTGTCCCGCACGATGGCCCGGATGCGGTCGTAATCGGTGCGCCGCGTGGCGGTGGACCTCACCAGAAAGTCCAGGTCAGCCTCGGTGAGCCAGCGGCTGGGGTCGGTGAGCATGGCGGGCGTCGGCTGCCGTTCCACCATGGCGTCAACGGCTGCCCCCCTTGGACCCATTGTAACTCGGTCCGGCCGCAGGGGAAGCGGGCCCGCTGCGGCAGAGGGCCAGGGGGCGGGAAGGAAGTTCCAGCCATCCGGTCGAAACCATAGGGGCCGGGCGGGGGTGCACCATGGCTAAGGGTGACCGTACGCTCTTCGACAGCCTGCAGGCCGTCATCCGCTTCAGCCGGCTGGCGTCCATGGTGCTTTCGCGGCCGGCTGTGGCCGAGCGCCTGGGGACTCAGGCAGCGCAGTCCCTGGCCCGCCGCTACTTCCAGGTGGGCCTGGCGGCCCAGCGCCTGCTTCCCCTGGCGGCTGCGGCCTTTCATGGTCCGCCGGGCGGAGATGGATTTCCGCCAGCTCCACGCGCAAAGCCGTCAGGCCCAGCAGGCGCTGGACGGTCCCTATGGGGCCCGGCCACCAAAGAAGCCCGTCTGCTTTCACTACCCCCACCTGCGGATCCAGCCAGATGACGGTCTGGACGCGGCCGCCCTGGCTGTCGGTGCGGAGCAGGCGGATGCGGTAGGCGCGGAAGTGGCCCGCCGGCACGCTCACCTCCTCCAGGGCCTCCACGGCGCCTTCCAGCCGGCCCTCCGCCGGCTGGCCGGGGCGGGCCGGGTCTACGGCCTGCCAGCTGCCCTGCCAGCGGTTGCCCACCTCCAGAGGGGCGGCCACCACGCACTCGGGCGGGTCGATGGAGAACCGGGCCAGCGTCCAGCCCAGGAAGCGGTACTCCCGGGCGGTGATGAACAGGCCCTGCCAGTCCAGGCGCAGCCGCTCGGCCATGAACGCGCCCGCCACCCGGATGTTCCACAGGTACCACCGGGCCCCGTCCTGGGGGGCGAACTCCTGAAGCTCCACCCGGGCCGGGCCGAAGTTGGAGCGGTACAGCCACCAGCTGGGCCCCCGGACGTAGGGGAGGGGTACGGGGCCGTCTGCCCGCGCCGGCACAGGCGCCAGGCCCGCCGCCACGGCCAGCGCCAGTACCAGCACCAGCGCCGCCACGAGTGCTGCACGTTCCCACCGGGCAACGGGCTTCGACGGGTGCTGGGCTTCGCCGCCGGGCTGGCGCTGGGGCTGGCCGCCGCAGCCGCGTCGGGAGCAGGCCCGGCAGCGATGGCAGCCGCTCCGCCCGCCCTGCCCGGCGGGGCGGCCGGGGTACTCCTGGACATGCAGGTGGCGGGGCGGCTGCAGGAGGGCCTTTTCCACACCGGCGGGCCTTCCGAGGAGCAGGAGCCCAGGGCCATGTCGTGGATGCGCCTGGCGGCCCACGGGGAGTCCGGGGGCCGGCGGCTGCGCTTGCGGTGGGGTGCCGGGGTGTGGACGGTCTATGGCCAGGCCCCGTTCCTGGCGGCCCGGGGACGCTGGCAGCCCGAGGCGGCCGGGCTGTGCGTGCCGGGTGCCGCAACCGGAGCCGGCGGCAACGGCTCCCGTGATCTGCTCCCCTGCGACCGAGCCCGGTGGTACCCGGAGCTGTGGGTTCAGCTGTCCGGGAGCCTGGCCGCAGGGGCGGCCCTGGAGGGGTGGGTCGGGTGGTGGCCGCTTGCGGGCCCGAACAGCCCCCTGCAGGAGTTCCCCGGCTGGTGGGCGGGAGTTGTGCCGGCAGGGCCGGGAGCGGGCCGGGACCTGGCGTTCGGAGGGGGCGGGCTTCCCCTGCTGGGGGTGGGGGCTCGGGTTCGGCCGGGGCCGGACTTCGCCTACGAGAAGTGGATAGCCC
>DATCLL010000003.1:0-7597 GCA_036563935.1 Limnochordales bacterium
CTGCTGCACCAGCGCCGCGGCCGCGGCCAGGATGGCGCCCGCTTCGGGCGGCGCCGAGGCGCCCCACCGCTCCAGCAGGGGGTTCACGTCCCGCACCAGCTCGAAGAGGACGGCCAGGGCCCGGCTGGTGTTGAAGTCGTCATCCATGGCGCCCTCCAGCTCCCCGGGCGCCCGGCGCACCGCCTGCCATGCGCGGCTTTCCACCTCGTCGGCGGGCTGCCAGCCCTCCGGCAGCCGATCCTGAAGCCACGGGCCCACGGGCACCCTGTGGCAGCCCGCCCGCCAGGCCAGGTACGGCTGCAGGCGCTGGTAGGCCTGCTGCAGGCGCAGCCAGCCCGGACGGGCCTCGTCCACCGCGGTCTCCCCGAACTCGATGGGCGAGCGGTAGTGGGTGGACAGCAGGTAGAACTTGAGCAGCGCGGGCGGGTAGCGCTCCAGGAGCGCGGAGGCGGCGGTGAAGTTCCCCAGGGATTTGGACATCTTGACGGCCTGCACGTTCACCAGCCCGGTGTGGACCCAGTACCGCACGAACCCCTCCTGGCCCGCGTAGGCCTCGGACTGGGCCAGTTCGTTTTCGTGGTGGGGGAAGACCAGGTCCACGCCCCCTCCGTGGAAGTCGAACCCGAAGCCCAGGTAGTGCAGGGACATGGCCGAGCACTCGATGTGCCACCCCGGCCGCCCCGGGCCCCAGGGGCTGGGCCAGGAGGGCTCGCCCGGGCGGGCCGCCTTCCACAGCGCGAAGTCCGCCGGGTGGCGCTTGCGCTCGTCCAGCTCCACCCGAACACCCGCCTCCAGCTGCTCCCGCCGCTGGCGGGAAAGCTTGCCGTAGGCGGGAAAGGTGGAAACGTCGAAGTAGACGTTCCCTTCCACCTCGTAGGCGTGGCCCCGCTGCACCAGGCGCTCCACCATCTCCAGGATCTGCGGGATGTGGCGCGTCACCCGCGGGTAGCGGTCGGCCAGGGGCAGGCCCATGCGCTCCAGCGCCTGCAGGTAGTCCTCGCTGTACGTGCGGGCGATCTCTTCGGCGCTGCGGCCGGTCTCGTGGGCCCGGGCGATGATGCGGTCGTCGATGTCGGTGAAGTTCTGCACCAGCTCCACCCGGAAGCCCCGGTATTCCAGGTAGTTGCGGATGGCCTGCCAGACCACCGCCGGTCGCAGGTGCCCCAGGTGGCAGCGGTCGTACGGCGTCAGGCCGCACACGTAGATGCTCACCCGCCCCGGGTCCCGAGGCACGAACACCTCCTTGCGCCGGGTAAGGGTGTTGTACACCTCGATGGCCACAGGCGCTCCCTCCGTCCGTTGGGGCCCCACCCACCGCAGCCCCAGCATATCCACGGCCGCAAGCTTCCGTCAATTTGCCCCAGCGCCCGGCAGGAACTCGACGAATTCCCACAAATTCCATCTTGACGTCTCGAAAGGTCCCGAATCCCCAAGGCTCCCCTGACCCCGGGGCAGCGGTCACCCCGTACGGGCAGGTGAACGGCATGCGGGTTCTGGTGCTGCTGGCCGCCCTGGCCGGCATCTGGCAGCTGGCGCGGTGGTGGGACCGCCTGTACCCCTTGCGCCAGCCCGGCCGGGCCGTCCAGGCCACGCCGGACTCCTACCTGGACTTCGCGCTGCTGGAGCGCGGCCGCTCCCGCATGGCCGCCGCCGGCTCCCTCTCCGCGGCAGGGCAGCCCGGCCGCGGCCCTCTCCCCGCTGCTGGCGGCGACGCGCCCGCCATCCGCCGGCCCGCCCGGCCCCAGGGCGCGTGAGGGGGCCCCTCAGGGCCTGTCCAGCCGCTGCAAGGCGGCGCGGGCCTCGGCGCTTTCGGGGCGCAACTCGAGGGCGCGCCGCAGGGCGGAGCGGGCCTCTTCCCGCCGGCCCAGACCTGCCAGAAGCTCCCCCAGCCGCAGGTACGCCTCGAAGAAGGAGCTGTCTTCCTGCACGGCCCGGCGCAGGCCGTCGGCTGCCTGCTCCCGCAGGCCTGCTGCCTCCAGGGCCAGCGCCGCCGCGTACTCCAGCCGGGCCCGGGAAGCCCCCGAGGTCAGGGCCGCTGCCGACTGCCAGCTGCGGGCTGCCTCCTGGGGCCTGCCGGCTGCCATCTGCGCCCGCCCCAGCCCCCACAGCGCCCGCTCCGTAGGCCCCTCCAGGGCGATGGCCGCCTGGAACTGCTCCTGGGCCCGGGCCGGCTGCTCCAGCGCCAGGTACGCCTCCCCCAGCTGCAGGCGCAGCGCGGCCACGGCAGGGGCCAGCTGAACGGCCCGCTCCAGCAACGAGGCGGCCGCAGGCCACTGCCCCTCCTGCGCGCGCAGCTGTGCCAGGGCCTGGTGCGCTCGCCAGAAGCTCGGGTCGGCCCGCAGGGCCCGCTCCAGGGAGGCCGCCGCCCCCGCCCGGTCCCCCCGGGCCATCTGGCTTACGGCCAGTCCCCACAGCGCCTCCGGCAGGTCGGGCGCCAGCGCCAGGGCCTGACGGAAGGCGGCGTCCGCCCGCTCCGGGGCTGAGCGGGCCAGCCGCACCAGCCCCAGCTCCAGCCACAGCTGGGGTTCCCGGCCGCCCAGGCGCACCGCCTCCTCCAGGTGGCGCTCCGCCGCCTCCAGCTCCCCGGCCGCCCGCAGGGTGCTGGCCAGGTTCCACCGGTACAGGAACGAGCCGGGCGCGGCCCGGTAGGCCTGTTCGAAGTAGCCCCGGGCAGCGCCCATCTCCTTGCGGCCGTAGGCCAGCACGCCCAGGTTGTTCCAGGCCGGCGCCAGGTCGGGGCGGGCGCGAACGGCCTGCTCGTAGGCCTCCCGGGCGCCGGCCTCGTCGCCTGCCTGCTGGCGGGCCAGGCCCAGGTGGTACCACGACAGCGCATCCCGGGCCTCGGCGGGCAGCTGTTCCAGCAGGGCCCGGGCTTCGGCGAAGCGGCCCAGCTTTAGGTACACCGCCGCCAGCCGCCGGGAGCGCTGCAGGGCCAGCTCGCCGGAAGCCTGGGTGGCCTCCAGGAGGTCTGCCGCCTCCTGCACCCGGCCGGCCCGTTCCAGGACCGCGGCCACCTCCAGCCGCAGGGAGGTTGACTGGGGGACCAGGGCGGCGGCCCGCTGCCCGTGCGCTGCGGCCTCCTCCAGGCGGCCCTCCCGCAGGGCCACGTGGGCCAGCAGGAGCTGCGCCGCGGCCTTCTGGCCGGCAGGAGCCGGCGAGCCGTCCTGTGCCAGCCCTCGCAGCAGTTCCGCTACCTGCACCAGCTCGCCCCGCTCCCACGCCGCCAGGGCCCGCACCAGGGCGGGGGCGTTGCCCGCCAGGGAGGCCACCGCCGCCCGCAGGTCCGGCTCCGCTGCGGCCACGCCCGGACCGCTGGCGACGGGAGCCGCCGCCAGCCCCACCGCCCCGAAGAGCCGCAGGGCCAGCACCAGCGCCAGCGCTACCGCGATCGCTACGGCCAGCCGGCCGGACTGCCGAACCCCCCGGCTGCCTGCCCCCCGCAAGCTCGTGGCCATCACCCGCCCTGCCGTGACTGCCCCGCGCCGCCGCCTGCGCTGGAAGGTACGCACAAAAGGCCGGCCCGACCTGCCGCCGGGCGTTGCCAGGGCAGGAGAAAGGGAGGTATGGTATAAGTGGTTCCGGCGTAAGACCGGAAAACATGAGGGCCTTCGGGGCAGGGTGAGCCGGCAGGCGTTGCCCGCCGGCAATTCCCGACCGGTGGTGATGGGGGCCAAAGGGGCCCCCTCAGCCCACGACCCGCCAGCTCCGGCCGGCGGTGGACCCGGTGGGATTCCGGGGCCGACGGTACAGTCCGGATGGGAGAAGGCCAGACAGGTGGCCGGTGTCCGATGGGGCGCGCCCGCGGGGCCTCAACCCCCCGGAGTGTCGCCTGCCGCGTCCTGCCTGCCTTGCCCGCCCTGCCCGCCGCCCGATGGGGGAACTGCCCGTTGGCAAGCCTTCCGGCGCTGCCGCAGCTGCCGCTGCCGCCGGCCACCCGGGCCCAGTGGCCTGAGCGCTGGCTGCCCGAGGCGGTGACGCTGCGGGAAGCCGAGCGGCAGTGGGTGCGCCGGGCCCTGGCGCTGGCCCGCCGCGGCCTGGGCCAGACCAGCCCCAACCCCGCGGTGGGGGCGGTGGTGGTCCGGGACGGGGTGGTGGTGGGCGAAGGATACCACCGGCAGGCCGGCGGGCCCCACGCGGAGGTGGTGGCCCTGCAGCACGCCGGCCCCCGGGCGTCCGGGGCCACCCTGTACGTCACCCTGGAACCCTGCGCCCACTGGGGCCGCACTCCCCCGTGCACCGACGCCATCCTGCAGGCGGGCATCCGGCGGGTGGTGGCGTGCACAGTGGATCCCAACCCCGTGGTGCACGGGCGGGGGTTCGCCCGGCTGCGGGAGGCCGGCGTGGAGGTGGCCCTGGCCGAGCCGTGGGCCCAGGCCCAGGCCCGTTCCCTCAACGAGGCGTACGAGAAGTTCATCACCACCGGCATCCCCTTCGTCACGTGCAAGGCCGCCATCAGCCTGGACGGGAAGGTGGCCACGGCGGCCGGCCAGTCCCGGTGGATCACGGGCCCGGCCGCCCGGGAAGCGGCGCACCGGCTGCGGGCGCTGCACGACGCGGTGCTGGTGGGAGTGGGCACCGTGCTGGCCGACGACCCCATGCTCAACGCACGCCTCAAGGCGGGCTCGCGGCGGCTGCGCCAGCCCTGGCGGGTGGTGGTGGACAGCCAGGCCCGCACGCCGCCCCAGGCGGCCCTCTTCCGCCCCCGGGGGCCTGCCGGGCCCGTGGTCATCGCGGTCACGCCCTCCGCCGACCCCGGCCGGGTGGAGGCGCTGCGGCAGGCGGGCGCCCAGGTGTGGCAGCTGCCGGCCGATGCCACGGGGCGGGTGGACCTGAGAGCCCTGCTGCAGGCCCTGGGCAGGCGTTCCATCGTGTCGGTGCTGGTGGAAGGCGGTGGCACCCTGCACGCCGCCTTGCTGCAGGCAGGGCTGGTGGACCGGGTGGTGGCCTTCATCGCTCCCTGCCTCATCGGCGGCCAGCGGGCCCCCACCTTCGTGGAGGGGGAGGGGTGCCGAGCGCTGGAGCAGGCGTGGCGCCTCACCTGGCGCAAGGTCCGCCGGCTGGCCGGAGGCGAACTGATGGTGGACGCCCGCCTGTCGGCGCCGTCCGCCTCCTGGACAGGATGAGGGTGGTTGGGGCAGGATGTTCACCGGTATCGTGGAGGCAGTGGGTCAGCTGGTGGCCCGGCGGGAGCGTCCTGCCGGGGAGCTGGAGCTGGTGGTGCAGACCCCGTGGGGCCCGGGCGAATTGGCTAGCGGGGACAGCGTGGCCGTGTCAGGGGTCTGCCTGACGGTGGCTGCCCTGGAGGGGTCCCGGGCCACGTTCCAGCTGGCCGCCGAAACCCTGCGGCGCACCCGGCTGGGCAGGCTGGCGCCGGGCAGCCGGCTGAACCTGGAACGGGCGCTGCGGGCCGACGGGCGGCTGGGAGGGCACATCGTCCTGGGCCACGTGGACGGGATCGGGCGCTGCCGGTGGGTTCGGCCCAGCGGCGGCGGGGTGGAGGCGGGCTTCCAGGTTCCCGAGGAGCTGGCGGGGCTTGTGGCGGTGAAAGGCTCGGTGGCCGTGGACGGGGTGAGCCTGACGGTGGCCGGCCTGGAGCCCGGGGGTTTCTGGGTGGCCCTGGTTCCCTACACCCTGCAGCAGACCACGCTGGGAGACCTCCGGCCCGGGTCCGAGGTGCACCTGGAGGCGGACGTCCTGGCCCGCTACGTGGCCCGCCAGCTGGAGGTCCAACACGCCCTCCCGGGAGGACGAGGGACGTCATGACGGGTACGGACCGTGGGTGGCAGACCGCGCGACAGGGGGGCCATTCGTTGGAGCAGCGGGATTCCCAGGCACAGGCAGCCCAGGCAGGACAGGGAGCGCCTCCAGCGCACGCGCTGCAGCCGGCACCGGCGGCAGGGACGGAGGTACCCTTCGCCACCATCGAGGAGGCCCTGGAGGAGCTGCGGGCCGGCCGCATGGTGGTGGTGGTGGACGACGAGGATCGGGAAAACGAGGGCGACCTGGTGATGGCCGCGGAGAAGGCCACGCCCGAGGCCATCAACTTCATGACCCGTCACGGCCGGGGGCTGGTGTGCGTCCCGCTCACCGCCGAACGCCTGGACCAGCTGCGCATCCCCCTCATGCCCGGGGCCTCCGAGCAGAGCATGCGCACGGCCTTCGCCGTCTCCGTGGACGTGGTGGGGGTCAGCACCGGCATCTCCGCCTACGAGCGGGCGGCCACGGTGCGGGCCCTGGCCGACCCGGCCCGGGGGCCGGCGGACTTCATCCGGCCGGGGCACGTCTTTCCCCTGCGGGCCAAGCCGGGCGGCGTCCTGCAGCGGGCCGGCCACACCGAGGCGGCCGTGGACCTGGCCCGCCTGGCGGGGCTGTTTCCCGCGGGCGTGGTCTGCGAGATCATGAACGAGGACGGCACCATGGCCCGCCTGCCGCAGCTGGTGGAGTTCGCCCGCCGCTTCGGGCTGCGCATCATCAGCGTGGCCGACCTCATCCGGTACCGCCTGCGCACGGAGAACCTGGTGCGGGTGGTGGCCGAGGCTTCCCTGCCTACCCCGCACGGGTCGTTCCGGATGCTGGGCTTCGAGAGCCTGGCCGACGGGGAGGGGCACGTGGCGCTGGTGCGGGGCGAGGTCCGGAACCGGCCCGGCGTGCTGGTGCGCCTGCACTCCCAGTGCCTGACGGGCGACGTCTTTGGTTCGCTGCGGTGCGACTGCGGCGACCAGCTGCGGGCGGCCCTGCAGGCCCTGGAGGCGGAGCCCGCCGGCGTCCTCATCTACCTGCGCCAGGAGGGGCGGGGCATCGGCCTGCTCAACAAGCTGCGGGCGTACAGCCTGCAGGATCAGGGCAAGGACACCGTGGAGGCCAACGAAGCCCTGGGGTTCGCCGCCGACCTGCGCCATTACGGGGTGGCGGCGCAGATCCTGAAGGAGCTGGGGGTACGGCAGATCCGCCTGCTCACCAACAACCCGGCCAAGGTGCGGGAACTGGAGGGGTTCGGAATCCAGGTGCTGGAGCGGGTGCCCCTGCGGGCGGCGCCCCGCCCGGAGAACCTCCACTACCTGCTCACCAAGCAGCACAAGCTGGGGCACCTGCTGGACCTTCCGGCGGACGGGCTTTTGGGCTCCTTTCCCGCCAACGGCTCCCTGCGGGGCGGGGAGGTCTCCCGGGAAGCCGGGCGGTGACGGCCATGGCGGAGTTCCGGGGTAAGCTGGACGGCAGCGGCTTGCGCATCGGCGTGGTGGTGGCCCGCTTCAACCAGCTGGTCACCCAGCAGCTGCTGGCGGGGGCCCTGGACGCCCTCTCCCAGCACGGCGTGGCGGAGGGCGACGTGGACGTGGCCTGGGTTCCGGGCTCCCTGGAACTGGGGCCGGCGGCGGCACGCATGGCAAGGTCCGGACGCTACGACGCCCTCATATGCCTGGGGTGCGTCATCCGGGGAGCCACCCCCCACTTCGAGATGGTGGCCCAGCAGACCGCCCGGGCCATCAGCCAGCTGGCCATGGAGGGGGCAGTTCCCGTCATCTTCGGCGTGCTGACCACCGACACCCTGGAGCAGGCCCTGGAGCGGGCGGGCAGCAAGGCCGGCAACCGGGGGTAC
>DATCLL010000004.1:0-3205 GCA_036563935.1 Limnochordales bacterium
GGGAAGTGGCGCCCGGCATCCTCCTCGTTGAAGTCCCCCAGCAGCACCGTCGGCCGCTGCAGGCCGGCCAGCAGCTGGCCCAGCGCCTGCAGCTGCCGGGCCCGCCGCGGGCTTGGCTCCAGGTGGGTGTTCACGATGAGAAGCTGGGAACTTCCGGCCAGCAGGACGGCCCGGGGCTCCCGCCCGGAGGGAAGCCAGCGGTACTCCACCTGGTGCACCGGAAGGCGGCTGAGCAGGGCAATGCCGAAGGGCTTGCGCCGACCCACGGTCACCAGCATGAATGCCCGCATGCCCAGGGAGGCCGCAAACCGCTGCAGCTCGCCCGGGGTGGCGCTCACCTCCTGCAGCGCCAGGATGTCGGGCTGCACCTGCCGCACCGTCTCCTCCAGGCGGGAAAGGGGTGCGGAGTGCACGTTCCACGTCATCGCCCGCAGCGGACGGTCCACAGGGCCCCACCAGCCGGCGTGCGCGCTCAACCGCACGGAGGAGTGGTGCCGGGCTGCCAGCTCCACGCCCGCCGGGCTTGCCGCCACCAGCGAGCCCGGGGCCAGCGCCGCCAGCTGCCCGGTGGCGGCAAAGGCCAGGTTCGCCGCCAGCCACAGGCCGAGGGTCCAGCCGTCCGGCACGCCATCCACCGCCCCGCCCAGCAGATGACAGCGCCCCCAGGCGCTGCCGCTTCTGCCAGGCGTATCGGCGGCTGGCGGTCAGGTTCCTGCTGGAAAAGGGTGGTTCCGCCCACGCTCACGCTCGGGGCAGGTGGCGCCCGGCGTGGAGGAAGTACAGTTCCCCGTGACCGCCCCGGGGCTGCCATCCCAGCCCCCACTTCTCCAGCAGGCGTACCACGGGGCCCGTCTGGTGGGCGTCTTCCCTCTCGAAGACCAGGGTGAGGCGGTCCTCGGGGCCCAGGGCGGGCAGCAGCTGTTGCACCCGGGACAGGCCCGCCCTGTCCACCCTGGGGCGAAGGTCCACGATCCACTCCGTCACGGCGCCTCCCGCCTCCCGGAACGGTGGGCCAGGCCTTAGTCTCCCCGGCCCGTACCGGTTCTTCCCGGCGCCTGGCCGGCTACCCGCACCGACCCGGACAGCGGGGGCGGGCCCGTGCGCCGTGACCAACGCTGGCCAGCTCCACCCGGGCCTGGGCCGTGGACAGGGTTCGGCCGTCCTGGGTAGTGAGCAGCCGGGGCTTTCGGGGCGGGTAGAAGAACTCGGGGTGCGACTCGAAGGGGGCCGGCACCAGCACGTGCAGAAGCTCGTCGCCCGGCCGGCCGTAAAACTGCAAGACCATGGCCAAATAGGTGCTCATGGTCTTGCGGCCGCCCGCCAGGGAGGCGAGCACCCGCACACCCGGGTCTTGTGTTGTGTGAGCGCCCGCACGAACTCCAGCTGCCCCAGCTTCGGGTACATGCGACGTTCTCCTGGCCGAACCCTGCTCCGTCGGTTCCCGTGGTGCCGGCAGCGGCGCCGGGGAAGGACTCCCCGGTGGGCTCCCGAAGCAAGCAAGCGGCCGGATGGGAGAGCCTGGGGACGGTCGGGCGGTCGTGCGGGGAGGGAGCCGGGGCCTGTGGTCGGGCGGGCTGGCGGGCGTGCTGGGTGCCTGGCGGCGCTGGTGTGCGCCCTGTGGATGTGGGCAGCCGCCGGGACGGCCCGGGCCGCTGTGGAGGTGAGCGGCGGGGCGTACGCCGGCACCGGCGAGGCGGGGTTCCACGTGGCCGTGTGGGTGCGGCCCGAAGGCTCCCCCTACACCACGTGGCGGTTCGGAGGGCGCTTGCAGCAGGACGGGAACGCGTCCTCGGGGGCCGTGGAGGCGTCGGTGTTGTACGACCCGCCGGCCTTCCAGCCGCCCCGGGGGTTGGGGGCGTTGCGGATGACCACCCGGCCGTATGGGGGCGCCGGGGCGGAGGTGCTGTGGCAGTCGGCCGGCGGCAGCACCGCCAGCGGCGGGTCGCTGTACGCGCTGGTGGGGGTTCGCCAGTCCCTGGATGCGTCCCGGTGGCTGTGGATCGAGGTGCGCTACTCCGTGGCCCAGTGGGGCGGGCAGGCCCAGGCCCGGGCCCGGGTGGTGGGCGGATTCGGCCTGCGGTGGCAGTGATCCATGGAGTTCCAGCTGGGCGGCGGACTGGTGGTGCTGCCCGGAGGGCGGCTGCGGCGGGGCTGGGTGGGGGTGCGGGGCGGCAAGGTCGCCTACGTGGGCCGCTGGCCGGCAGCGGGCGTGGCGCGGGTGGAGCTTCCTCACCACATCCTTTGCCCCGGCTTCATCGACCTTCACGTACACGGGGGCGGCGGCCACTCCCTGGATGAACCGCACGGGGTCGAGGGGTTTGCGGCCTGGGCGCCGTCCCGGGGTGTGACCGCTTTTCTGGCCTCGCCCCTGTTTTCGTCGCCCGAACAGGCCTGCCGGCGCCTGCCGCAGCTGGCGGCGGCACGGCCGGGGCACGCCCGGGAACCTGCGGCCCGCTGCCTGGGCATCTACCTGGAAGGCCCGTTCGTGCAGCCCGCCCGGCGGGGGGCGCTGCCGCCCGGCTGGCCGGTGGCGCCCGGCCGGCACTGGCTGGAGAGGCTGATGGAGGCTGCAGCGGGCAGGCTGCGGGTGATGGTGGTAGCTCCCGAGCTACCCGGGGCCCTGGAGATTATCGGGGAGCTTCGTGGGGCGGGGGTAGTGCCGGCGCTGGGGCACACCGACGCGGACTACGAGACGTTCTGGCAGGGCGTGCGGGCTGGCGCCGGCCTGGTCACCCACTGCTTCAACGCGATGCGGGGCATCCACCACCGGGAGCCCGGGGCCGCCGGAGCGGCCATGGTCTGCCCGCTTCCGGTGGAGCTGGTGGCCGACGGCCACCACGTGCACCCGGCCGTGCTGCGCCTGGCGCTGGCCTGCAAGGGCACAGCCGGCGTCATCCTGGTGAGCGATGCCGTGGCCCCGGCGGGCACGGCGGCCGCCGGCGAGCCGCAGGCCTCCGCCTGGGAGCTGGGCGGCCAGGCGGTGCGGGTGGAGCAGGGCAGGGTGGTTCTGGCGGACGGCACCCTGGCGGGCAGCGCCTGTCCCCTGGACGAGGTGGTGCGGTTCGCCGTGCGCGGGGCCGGGGTGGATCTGGGCGAGGCGGTGGAGATGGTGACGGCCAATCCGGCCCGGGTGCTGGGGCTGGCGGGCAGGCTGGGGGAGCTGGCCGAGGGGTGCCTGGCCGATATCACCGTTCTGGACGGCGAA
>DATCLL010000005.1:0-9180 GCA_036563935.1 Limnochordales bacterium
AAGCCCACACCCGGGGCTGCGTAGCCCGGGCGCTGCAGGAGGGGGGCGAGGAGGCGGAGCACTCCGTGCGGGAACTCACCGACGTCATCCTGCGCTTTGTGAAGGAAGGGTGAGTTCCGGCTCGTCGCCCCGGACCTTTGCGTCGTCCACCGGCAGGTGGGGCCAGATCCACGCCTGTCTCCAGGTGTGCACGTCCCGGGAGCCCGACGCCCGCACGTGCTCGAGCACCCGGGCAGCGTGCTCCAACACCGCCTGCACGTCGACTCCCAGGTACGAGGGCCGGTAGGGTTCCAGGTAGGCAGGCACCTTCTGCAGCTGCAGCTCAACCCCCCGGGGGTTGCCGCGCTGTGCGTGCACGAAGGCGCTGGCGTAGATGATGAGGCCCTGGTAAAAGCGGCTGCGGCCGACGCGCCAGGCCTGCTCCAGCGCCTCGTGGGCGTGCCAGTATCGGCCCTGGTTGAACAGCTCGGCAAAGCGCCGCAGCGCACCGGGAGCCTGAACTGCCACGGCAGGAAAAGACCTCCCGCCTTCCCCTTCACCTGCCAGCGCCACAAGATGCGCCCAGGGCTGCCTTCAATGATACCATCAACAGGGGGTCTGCCCGCCGGCCGGGCCCAGCGAAGGAGGCGAACGCGCCTTCGAGAATAGACGAGACGAAGTGGCGGTCGTGTCGACCCCGGGGCATCGGAACGGCACGCGGCTGGTCCTGGCCTCCAGTTCGCCGCGCCGCCGCCAGCTTTTGGCCATGGTGGGGGCCTGCTTCGAGGTGGACCCTCCTGCCGTGGACGAGACGTTCCCTGCCGGGTTGTCGCCCGAGCAGGGGGCTGTGGCGCTGGCCTGCGCCAAGGCGGACCAGGTGGCGCGCCGGCGCCCCGACGACGTGGTGGTGGGCGCCGACACCCTGGTGGTGCTGGACGGGGACGTGCTGGGCAAACCCCGGGATGCCGACGAGGCACGGCGGATGCTGCAGCGCCTGTCCGGCCGGACCCACCAGGTGTGGACAGGCCTGGCGGTGCGTCACCGCAGCGGGGGGCGAAGCGCCGAGGGTGCCGAGTGCACCCGGGTGACCTTCCGGGAACTGGATCCCGGCGAGATCGAGCGGTACGTGGCGCTGGGGGAGGGGATGGACAAGGCGGGAGCCTACGCGGTCCAGGGCGTGGGAGCCATCTTCGTGGTGCGCATCGAGGGGTGCTACTACAACGTGGTGGGCCTGCCCCTGGCCCGGCTGGCCAGCATGCTGCGCCCCTTCGGGGTGAGGCTGTGGTGAGGCAGGCAGGCCGGCCTGCCGGCGGCCCGAACGGGCAGGCCCGCGCCGGCAGGGTGCTTCGGGACGGCTACGGCCCCCGGGAGCGGCTGCTGGCCGGGCAGGGGGCATCCCTGACCGACGCGGAGCTTTTGGCCGCCATCTGGCAGACGGGCCGCCAGGGCGTGGACGTGGTGCGCATGGCCCAGGGGGTGCTGGAGCAGGTAGGAGGGCTGGCAGGGCTGCTGTCGGCCTATCCCGGTGAGCTGCAGGCGCTGGCGGGGATAGGTCCGGCCAAGGCGGCCCAGGTCCTGGCGGTGGTGGAGCTCACCCGGCGGCTCATGCGGCTGGACCCCCAGCGGCGGGCGCCGGTGGGTTCGCCGGCGGACGTGTACGAGCTGTTGGGCCCGGAGCTGGGGCACCAGGACCGGGAGCAGTTCGTGGTGGTGCTCCTGGACAGCCGCCACCGGGTGATGGGGGTGCACGGCGTGTCGGTGGGGGAGCTGGACCGCACCCCGGTGCACCCCCGGGAGGTGTTCAAGCCCGCCATCCGCCTCAGCAGCGCCGCCATCATCGTGGCCCACAACCACCCCAGCGGGGATCCCACGCCCAGCCTGGAGGACCGGGAGGTGACCCGCCGCCTGGTGGAAGCGGGGCGGCTTTTGGGCATCGAGGTTCTGGATCACGTGGTCATCGGCAGGGGCCGGTATGCGAGCCTCAAGGAGCTGGGCTGGATGTGAGGCCATGGGAGGCCGTATGAGGCCGGCACGGCCAGGCAGGCCATAGCCGGGGGCCCGCAGCTCCCTGCAGGAAAGGAACGGCGCACGCGCATGTGGTCCTGGTTTGCCCGAGACATGGGAATCGACCTGGGTACGGCCAACACCCTGGTCTACGTGAAAGGCCGGGGGGTGGTCCTGCAGGAGCCCTCGGTGGTGGCCATCGACCGGGAGACGGGCGAGGTGCTGGCCGTGGGCGAAGAGGCCAAGCAGATGGTGGGCCGCACCCCGGGCAACGTGCTGGCCGTCCGCCCCATGCGGGACGGGGTCATCGCGGATTTCGACGTGACAGAGAGGATGCTGCGCTACTTCATCCAGAAGGCGGGAGGGGGACGCTCCTTCGCCCGTCCCCGGGTGGTGGTCTCGGTGCCCTCGGGGGTCACCGAGGTGGAACAGCGAGCCGTGGTGGATGCCGCGCTGTCCGCCGGTGCCCGGGATGCCCGCCTCATCCAGGAACCCATGGCCGCCGCCATCGGGGTGGGGCTGCCCGTGCATGAACCCACGGGCAGCATGGTGGTGGACATCGGCGGCGGAACCACGGAGGTGGCGGTCATCTCCTTGGGCGGCATCGTGGCCCAGCGTTCGGTGCGCATCGCCGGCGACGAGATGGACGAGGCCATCATCCAGTACGTGCGGCGCACGTACAACCTCCTCATCGGGGAGCGCACCGCGGAGGAGGTGAAAAAAGCCATCGGCTCGGCGTACCCCGTGGTGGACGAGGCCACCTTTGAGGTGCGGGGTAGGGACCTGGTGACGGGGCTGCCCCGCACCCTGGTGCTCACCGGGCGGGAGGTGCGGGAGGCTCTTGCGGAGCCGGTGGCCGCCATCCTGGAGGCGGTGCGGGTGACGCTGGAGCGCACGCCGCCGGAGCTGGCGGCCGACATCGTGGACCGCGGGCTGGTGTTGACGGGCGGGGGAGCGCTGCTGAAGGGCCTGGACCGGCTGGTGGCCCAGGAGACCCAGATGCCCGTGCACGTGGCCGATGACCCCCTCACCGCGGTGGTCATGGGAGCGGGCATCGCTCTGGAGCACTTCGACCGCATGAACCGGGTGCTCAGCAACCCGCGCCGGCTGTAAGGGAGGGGCCGTCGACGGGGCGCACCGAGGGGCGGGCCCAGCTGGAGCTCGGCGGTGCCCGCCGGCCGCTGGGGTGGTGGCTGTGGGGCGCCGTTGCGCTGGCATTGGTGTCGCTGGCCTACCTCACCGCCCGGGTGCGGACGCAGCGTACGGTGCCCGAGGAGTGGCTGCTGGACGCGCTGGCCCCCGCCCGGCATGCCGTCGCTTCCGTGGCCCGGCGGGTGGAGGAGCAGGCGGCCGCGGTGCTGGAGCTGGGCCGGTTGCGCCGGGAGAACGCGGCGCTGCGGGAGGAGCTGGAGCAGCTCCGGCTGAGGCTACAGCTGCTGGAGCGGGCTTCCCTGGAGAACCGCTGGCTGCGGGACGCCCTGCAGCTTCCCCCGCCCGCTGCCGCCCGCCCTGTGGCCGCGGAGGTCATCGAGCGGCACCCTTCCCGGTGGTACGCGCAGGTGCTCATCA
Organism: Limnochordales bacterium; assembly: GCA_036563935.1. Taxonomy (GTDB): domain Bacteria; phylum Bacillota; class Limnochordia; order Limnochordales; family Geochordaceae; genus DATCLL01. The sequence continues at coordinate 3,553 of DATCLL010000005.1, forward strand.
ACCGGGGCCGGGACGACGGCGTGGGCCCCGATGCGCCGGTGGTTACGGGCGCGGGCGTGGTAGGGTACGTGGCGGCGGCCACGGCCCACACCGCCACCGTCCGCCTGCTCACCGACGTGGAGGCCTCGGCCGGGGGGCTGGTGGAGCGTACCGGCGACCTGGTGCTGGTGGAGGGCACCGGCCATCCCTCCCGGATGCGGGTGCGCAGCCTCACGGGCCAGGCCAGCTTCGGGCCCGGTGACCGGGTGGTCACGTCGGGGCTGGGCGGGCTGTACCCCCGGGGGCTGCTGCTGGGGTTCGTGGAGAGCGTGCGACCGGTGCCCGGCGGGCTGGGCATGGAGGGGTGGCTGCGGCCGGCGGCGGACCTGGGCCGGCTGTGGGTGGTCTGGGTGCTGCAGGGCCGTTCGGGGGAGGGCGCCTTGCCGTGATGGTACCGTCTTCCCGCCACCTCCCCCGCCTTTCCGGGTGGGCTGTGGCCGGCATGGTGGCGGGCACGGTGGCGGCGGACTGGTTGGTGGCGCGCATTGTGGTTCCTTTCGGGCCGGGGCCGGACCCGGTGCTGGCGGGCGCGCTGGCCCTGATGGCCTGCGGGCTGCGGGGCCCGGCGGGCTGGATGGCCCTGGTGGGGGGAGCCCTGGCCGACCTGCCGGGCGGGGTGCTGCTGGGGCTGGGCGGGGTTACCCGGCAGCTGGCCTGCCTGGTGGCCGAGCGGACGTGGCTGTGGCTTCAGGATGACTCGTATCCCAGCCTGGTGCTGGTGGCCTTCGGGGCCGCCCTGGCGGAAGGCCTGCTCGCGCAGGTGGGAGGCTGGATCTTCGGGGTGCCATGGGGTTCTACCACCGCCCGGGTCGTCCTGTCCCTGCAGGGGGCGCTGTTGACGACGGCCCTGTTTGCCCTGCTGTACCCGCCGGCCGCATGGCTGGCCTGGCTGCGTCCTGCCGGCCGCGCCGGCCTGTCCCGCAGCTGAAGGGCCGGTGAAGCCCGGGTGAGGGCAGAGACGGCGGCAAACCGGCGCCAGGTCTCCATGGCCGAGCGGCTGCAGCGCCTGGGCTGGGCCCTGGGCGTGGTCTTTGCCGTGCTTTCGGCCCGGCTGTGGTACTTGCAGGTGATGCGGGGCGAGCAGTATGCGGCCCTGGCGGAGCACAACCGCATCCGCCAGCTTCCCCTGGTGGCGCCGCGGGGGCTTTTGTACGACCGGCTGGGCCGGATGGTGGCGGGCAACCGCATGTCCTTCACGGTCTCCATGCTGCCCGACGAGGGGCAGGACCGCCGGGACCAGACCCTGCAGCGCCTGGCAAGGCTTCTGGGCGTTCAGCCCGCCGCCCTGCAGGCGGCCTGGCAGCAGGGGTACCAGCCGGGCTCCCACGCCCCGGTGCGCCTGTGGCAGGAGGCAACAGCCCCGCAGGTGGTGGCGGTGGAGGAACACCGCCTGCACCTGCCGGGGGTGGTGGTGCAGGAAGAGCCCGTCCGGGACTACCTGCACGGACCTGTGGCCGCCCACGTGGTGGGCTACGTGGCCCCCGTGAGCGCCCGGGAACTGCAGGAACTGGCCCCGCTGGGCTACCGGGGTACCGACCTCATCGGCCGCATGGGCCTGGAACGGGAGTACGAGGCCAGCCTGCGGGGTGCCGACGGCTTTCGGGCCGTGGAGGTGGATGCCCGGGAGCGGCCCCGGCGGGTGCTGGAGGTACGGGAGCCGGTTCCCGGCTTCGACCTGGTCCTCACCCTGGACCTGGAGCTGCAGCAGCAGGTGGAGCGGGCCCTGTACGAAGGGCTCCAGCGGGCCCAGGCCCGCAGGGACCGGCTGTACCCCGAACTGCGCAGCCTGCCCATCCGGGCCGGCGCGGCGGTGGTGGTGGAGGTCTCCTCGGGAGCGGTGCTGGCCATGGCCAGCTGGCCGCCCTTCGACCCCTCGGGGCTGGTGCCCTGGAACCCTTCCGTGGCCTCCTACTGGACCCGGCTGGTGGAAGACCCGGGAAGGCCCCTGGTCAACCGGGTGACCCACGGGCTGTACGCTCCCGGATCCACCTTCAAGGTGGTGACGGCCGTGGCCGCTCTGGAGACGGGGGTGTTCCGGCCCGACGAGACCTGGCCGGTGGACGGGGTGGGGCCGTACGGCAAGCTGGACTGGTGGCGCACCTCCCGTCTGGGGGTGCGGGGCCCGGAGGGCCGGCGGTTGAGCCTGGTGGAGGCCTTCGAGTGGTCCAGCAACGACGTCTTCTGGGAGCTGGGCCGCCGGGTGGGCATCGAGCGCCTGGCCGGCTGGGCGAGGCAGTTCGGGTTCGGGCAGCCCGTCGGCGTGGACCTCTACCCGCGGGACCTGGCGGGCCTGGTGCCCGATCCCGCCTGGAAGTGGCAGCGTTTTGCCGGAAACCCATCCCAGCAGCGCTGGTATGAGTCGGAGACCCTGGACGTGGCCATCGGCCAGGGAGCCCTGCAGGCCACCCTCTTGCAGCTGGCTGCCGCCTACATGGCCGTGGCCAACGACGGGGTGGTGTGGCGGCCCTACCTGGTCGAGGCGGTGCGGGATCCCGGCGGGCGGGTGGTGTACCGGCATCGCCCGGAGGTGCTGCGGGTGGTGAGGGCCTCCGCCAGCACGTGGCGCCTGGTGCGGGAGGGCCTGGCCCGGGTGGTGTCCGGGCCCAACGGGACGGCCCGCGGGCCCTTCTCCGGCTTTGCCTGGCCCGTGGGGGGCAAGACGGGCACGTCCCAGGTGCGAGGGCTGGAAGGGGGAGCGCACGCGCTGTTCGCGGCCATCGCGCCCATCGACCGCCCCGAGGTGGTGGTGGCGGTGGTGGTGGAGCACGGGAGCAGCGGGGCGGGTGCGGCGGCCCCCATTGCCCGGGATATCCTGGAGGCCTACTTTTCCCGCACCCGGGCCACGGTGATGGCTGCGCAGGCCCCGTGAGGCCGCCGGAGGCCGCGGCGGGGGCGGCGGCGGGGAAGGATCGCCTTTTGACGGCGGAGAACCCTGTGGGACAACGGAATCGCCGGGGGCCGCAGCCGTGCAGGGTGCGTTGCGACAGGCCAGCGAGGCCGTGGTGGTGAAGGGCTCCCGTCACGGGTTGCGGGTGGTCATCCACGAGGACGTTCCCATGGAGCGGGTGCTGGAGGCCATCCGCAGCCGGCTTCTGCCCGCCCGCCGCTTCTTCTCCGGGGCGGTGGCCCGCCTCGAGCCGGGCAACCGCGTGGCCACGTGGCAGCAGTGGGCGGAGCTGGTGGCGGCGTTGCGGGAGTGCGGGCTGGAGGTGGAGCTGCCCGGGGTTGCGGACGGGGCCGGCGTCCCGGCGCCCCCGTCCGGCCCGGAGCAGGTCCGGGGCTCGCGGGCGGTGCTGGGCTCGGCCCTGTTGGCCCGGGACCCCTCGCAGGCGGGAGACGGGTGGCCCGTCTCGGGCGCCTTCGCCCGCCAGCCGGGCGCCCGCACGCTGCTGGTGCGGCGGACCCTTCGTTCGGGCCAGCGGGTCTCCTTTGACGGCAACGTGGTGGTGCTGGGGGACGTGAACCCCGGCGCCGAGGTGGTGGCTTCGGGGGACATCGTGGTGGTGGGGGCCCTGCGGGGGATGGCCCACGCGGGCGCCCGGGGCGACGAGGGGGCGGTGGTGGTGGCCCTGGATCTGCGGCCGGTGCAGCTGCGCATCGCGCACCGGGTGGCCCGTTCGCCCGAGGGGGCGTCCCGGGCGCCGGCCAGGGGGCCCGAGGTGGCCCGGATACGGGGAGAGGCTGTGGAAGTGGTGTCGTACGGCGAGACGCTCAGGGGAGGCACGGGGTGATGGCGGGGCGGGCTATCGTGGTGACCAGCGGCAAGGGCGGGGTGGGCAAGACGACCGCCACTGCCAACCTGGGTGTCGCGCTGGCCCAGATGGGGCGCCGGGTGGCAGTGGTGGACGCGGACATCGGGCTGCGCAACCTGGACGTGGTGCTGGGGCTGGAAAACCGCATCGTCTACGACCTGGTGGACGTCATCGAGGGCACGTGCAAGCTGCGGGCGGCGCTCATCCGGGACAAGCGGGTGGACAACCTGGTGCTGCTGCCGGCCGCCCAGACCCGGGGCAAGGAGGCGGTGACCCCGGAGCAGATGCGGGATCTGGTGCAGCAGCTGCGGGAGGAGTTCGACTACGTCCTGGTGGACTGCCCGGCGGGCATCGACCAGGGCTTTCACAGCGCGGTGGCGGGCGCCAGCGAGGCCCTCATCGTCACCACCCCCGAGGTGGCGGCGGTGCGGGATGCGGACCGGGTCATCGGCCTTCTGGAAAGCAAGGAGATCTACGAGCCCCGCCTCATCATCAACCGCATCCGTCCCCACATGGTGCGCAAGGGCGACATGCTGGAGGTGGGGGACGTGCTGGAGATCCTGGCCATCCCCCTCATCGGCATCGTGCCCGACGATGAGGAGATCATCGTCTCCACCAACCGGGGCGAGCCCGTGGTGCTCAGCAACCACTCCCGGGCAGGCCGGGCGTTGCGCAACGTGGCACGCCGCCTGGAGGGCGAAGAGGTGCCCTTCGCGGAGCTGGAAGAGGACGGGTGGATGGCCCGGCTGCGGCGCCTGATCAGCCGAACCAGCCGTGCCGCCTCCGGGAGAGGGTGATGCCATGGGTTGGCTGTTCGGGCATGGGGGTGGCCGCCCGGGCCGCAGCGCCGAGGTGGCCAGTGAGCGCCTGCAGCTGGTGCTGAAGTACGACCGGGCCAGGCTTCCTCCCGGGCTGGTGGACGTCCTGAAGGATGAGCTGCTGAACGTGCTGCGGCGGTACCTGGACGTGGTGGAGGAGGGCATCGAGGTCTCCTTCTCCGCCGGGGATCGCCGGCTGGAGGCCCCCATGGCCCTGGTGGCCAACGTGCCCGTGCGCGGCCCCCGCCGCGCCGCGCCGTCGCCGGCCCGGCGGTGACGGGAGCCGTGGCCCTCGCCGCCCGGGAGCCGGCGGTGCACCGCCTGGCCCGCCGATGGCTGGCCGGGCTGGACGGGGCCATTCTGGCCAGCACCGGCCTTCTGGTGGCGGTGGGCGTGGCCATGGTGTACTCCACCACCCGCAGCTGGGCACCCTACCCGACCCTGTACCTGGGCCGGCACCTGCTGAACCTGGCGGTGGCCCTTCCTGTCTTCGTGGCCGCCGTGGCCGTGGACTACCGGCGCATCCTGCGGGCAGCGCCGCTGCTGTATGCCGCCGGGCTGGCATCCCTGGCCGGGGTGCTGGCGGTGGGCCGGCGCGTGGCCGGCACCCAGGGCTGGTTTGCCGTGGGATCCTTCTCCCTGCAGCCCTCCGAGCTGGCCAAGGTGCTGCTCATCATCACCCTGGCGGCGTACCTGGCCGAGGCCAGGCCGCTGCGCCGCCCCCGGGACCTGGTGGCCCCCGTGGCTCTGGCCGGCGCGTACACCGCCCTGGTGTTGCTGCAGCCGGATCTGGGCACCTCTGCCGTGTTTGGGGCCATCCTGCTGGGCATGCTTTTTGTGGCGCAGGCGCCAGGCAGGTACCTGGCCTGGATGGTGGGACTCGCCGGGGCGGCCGTGGCCGCAGGCGTGCTGAGCACCTGGGCGGGCTGGCTGCGCATCTTCAAGCCCCACCAGCTGTTGCGCCTGATGGTATTCGTGGACCCCAAGGCCCACGGGTTGGGAGCAGGCTGGAACGTGGT
>DATCLL010000006.1:0-2000 GCA_036563935.1 Limnochordales bacterium
ACCCACCGGTAGCCGGCACTGCCAGGCCCTCCGGCTGCCTGGGCCACCCACCCCAGCGCCGCAGGAGGCAGAGCGCGCAGGCAGCAGTCCACCGTGGAAGGCAAAAGGCGCCCCCCCTGCCGCAGGCAGCGGACGGCCCGCCGGGCCTGGGCCACGCGCTCCATGGCCTGGCGGTCTTCGGCGGTGAGGGCCAGGCGCTCATCCAGCTGCCGGCACTGCAGGGCGGCCACCTGGGGCTCGCCTGCCAGCCAGCCTTCCGCCAGGGCCACCAGGGCCACCGCGCCCCGCCCGCCGGGCGGGTCGTCGTCCCCATCCAGGCGGGCCAGCACCCGCGCGGTCCGCTGCGCCAGCCTCCATCCCGGGCACAACGCGTCCAGCAGCCCCCAGCGCTGCAGCGTGCGGGCCACCGGCAGGCAGGGCCGCTCCGCCAGGGCACGGCGCAGCTCCTGACCCCGGCGGGCCGCGCTCACCCGGTCCAGGGCCCGCTCGGCCACTGCCCGGCGCATCCACTGCCGGGTCCTGGATTCCACCGCCAGGCCGTAGCGGACGCAGAAGCGGACAGCCCGTAAAAGCCGCGTCGGGTCGTCGTCGAAGCTGGCCGGGTGCAGGGCCCGAAGAAGGCGCCGCTCCAGGTCCTGTCGCCCGCCCCAGGGGTCCACCAGTCCCCCGCCGCCCCCGTCCAGGGGCACGGCCAGGGCATTGATGGTGAAGTCCCTGCGGCGCAGGTCCTCCTCGATGGTGCCTGCCGGCGCCACCTGCGGCAGCGCCCCCGGCCGGGGATAGCGTTCCGTTCGGGCCGGAGCCAGGTCCAGGCTGCCGCCCGGGATCCCCACCCGGGCGGTGCCGAAGGCTTCGAAGACCACCCACCAGCCCCCGACCGCCTGCGCCACCTGGCACGCCAGGGCGGCCGCGTCCCCCACCACCACCACGTCCGCCTCGGCCAGGGGCCGCCCCAGCAGGAAGTCCCGCACCACGCCTCCCACCAGGTAGGCCGGCACCCCCGCCTGGCGGCACAGGCGGGCCGCCTCTTCCACCAGCCGGGCGGTGGCAGGCGGCAGCCCGGCCACGATGGCCCGCCAGGAGATGGTCTGCACGGCCGGCACGAGGGCAGCGGCGGGCAGCCCTCTCACGCACCCTGCCCGGCGGCGGCTGCGGCGCTTCGGGCCGTGGCCAGAAGCTCGTCCCGGGCCACCTGGTCCTCGTAGGTCTCCCGGCGCACCCACACCGTCTCCCGCCCGTGGCGCACCGCCACCACGGCGGGCCGGCCCACGCCGTTGTAGTTGGAGCTCATGGGCAGGTGGTAGGCGCCCGCGGTGAGCACCGCCAGGATGTCGCCGGACCGGTACGGGCCCAGCCAGGCTTCTTCGCACAGGACGTCCCCGGACTCGCACAGCCGGCCCACGATGCGTACCCGGCGCAGCTGGTCGGGCTGCGGAAGGGGCCGGGCCGCCAGCACGGCCGTGTAGCGGGCCTGGTAGAGGGCCACCCGGGGGTTGTCGCTCATTCCGCCGTCCACCGCCACCAGTTCCTCACCGCCCGGCAGCCGCTTGGGCGCACCCAGGGTGTACACCGCCAGGCCGGCCTCGGCCACCACGCTGCGGCCGGGCTCCAGCCACAGGAAGGGCACCGGAAGCCCTGCCCCGGAGAAGGCCGCGGCCAGCTCCTGGCCCACCCCCGACACCAGCTCCTCCACCGTCGCCGGCGAATCCCCGGCCACGTAGCGGGCTCCCAGCCCGCCGCCCATGTCCACCTCCGGGCAGGCTGCCCCCAGTTCCCGGTGCATGGCTGCTGCGAAGTCGGCAACCACCCGGGCTGCCTCCCGGAAGGGCTGCACGCTGAAGATCTGGGAGCCGATGTGGACGTGGTAGCCCCGCAGCTCCAGCCAGGGGCTGCTCAGGATGCGGCGTACCGCCTCCCGGGCCTGGCCGTCCTCGATGGGGATCCCGAACTTGCTGTGGCTGTGGCCGGTCTGCATGGCCTTGTGGCCGCCCGCCAGCACG
>DATCLL010000007.1:0-8740 GCA_036563935.1 Limnochordales bacterium
GCCCGCATGGGGGCCTCGGTGGCCATGGTGGGCCGGGTGGGGCAGGACGGCTTCGGCCGGGAGCTGGTGGAGGGGCTGCGGCGGGACGGGGTGAACGCAGAGTGGGTGCGTGCCCTGGAAGGGGCCACTACCGGCATCGCCTCCATCTGGGTGGAACAGCCCGGCGGGGCCAACGCCATCGCCGTGGTGGCGGGGGCCAACGGGCTGCTGCAGCCCCGGGACGTGGAGGCCGCCGCCGAACTTTTGGGCGGGGCGCAGGCCGTGCTGCTCCAGCTGGAGGTTCCCCTGGCCACGGTGGAGGCGGCTGTAAAGCTGTGCCGGCAGGCCGGGGTTCGGGCGGTGCTGGACCCGGCCCCAGCCCGGGCCGAGGTAGCCGGGTGGCTCGGCCGGCTGTGGGCCGTCACCCCGAACCAGCAGGAGACGGAGGTTCTGGTGGGCGTTCCCGTGCGCAGCCCGGAGGAGGGGGCCCGCGCGTGCCGGGCCCTGCTGGACCGGGGCGTGGCCGTGGCAGTGGTGAAGATGGGGGAGCAGGGCGTGGTGGTGGGCGGTGAGCCGGCAGGCGGGATCTACCACGTCCCGGCCCTGCCCGTGCAGGCGGTGGACACCACGGCCGCCGGGGACTCCTTCGCGGGGGCGCTGGCGGCCTGCCTGGCCGAGGGGATGGAGCTGGTTGCGGCATGCCGCTGGGCCAACGCAGCCGCCGCGCTGTCCACCACCCGGCCCGGGGCCCAGCCGTCCCTGCCCCGCCGCCACGAAGTCCAGGAGCTGGTGAGCCGGCTGGGCCTGCCACAGCCCCGCCGGATAGGCTGAGGCCGAGGCGGCGCCGCACGGCAGGAGATCGGCCGGCACCGTGGAAAGCCTTTTCCGAGGGCCAGCCTTCCCTCGGCCCGAGCCCACGGGCGGCGAGACTTGCCGCAGGAACGGGAGGAAGTGGCGTGCCGGAAGCTCAGACGGCGTTTTTCCAGTACGATGTTCCGCCTACCGGACGAAAGCGCAACCTGCTGGCCATGTCCTTCGCCGAGGTGGCCGAGCGCTTGAAGGAGCCCGGGCAGGACGTGGTACTGGTTCCACTGGGCAGCACGGAAAAGCACGGGGCCCACATCCCGCTGGGCACCGACAGCTACATCACCTTCACCGCGACGGTCATGGCCGCGGAGCTGGCCGACTGCCTGTACGCGCCCCTCATGCCCTTCGGCTACAGCCCGCATCACATGGGACGGCCCGGGGAGGGGGCCGGCACCATCACCCTGCAGGCGGAGACCTACCGGCGCGTCATGCACGACGTGGCCATGAGCCTGATTTACCACGGGTTTAACAAGATCATCTACGTGAGCCACCACGGGTCCAACACCAAGCCCATCGACGAGGTGCTGCGCTACCTGCGCTACAAGACGGGGGCCTTCTTCGCCTTCTACAAGACGCCCACGGAGCGGGAGGTGACGGTGCTGAAGGGGCTGCTGGAAAACCCGCCCGAGGAGACGCCGGGGTGGCATTCCAGCGAGCTGGAGACCTCGTGCGTGATGGCGGTGCACCCGGGGCTGGTGGACATGAACCGGGCGGTGGCCGACCGGGCCCATGCTCCCCGGTGGATGGGTCCCAGCTTCTCCAAGGTGGACGGCACCGGCACCGTCAACTTCCAGGGCTCCGAGAACATCTGGGTGCCCATGGAGCACCACGAGTACTCCGACACCGCGGTCATCGGAAACCCGTTCCGGGCCAACGCCCACAAGGGCCAGCTCATCTTCGAGCGCATGGCGCGCCACCTGGCCGACTTTGTGCAGGAGGTGCGCCGCTTCCCCACCCAGGTGGCCCAGCGGGACTATCCCGAGCGGGCGTACCAGCTGTAGCGGGCGCGCCTTGGGGCCTGCGGGGGGATAGGCCGTGGCGGAGCGGGTGGATGCGGTGGAGGCGCTGCGTCAGCGGCTGGTGGAGGTGTGCCGCCGCGCCTACCAGCTGGGCCTGGTGCCGGGCATGAGCGGCAACATCAGCGTGCGGCTGCACGGCGAGCCGGGGCGCGTGCTCATCAAGGCCACCGGCGCCTCCATGGGGGACATGACCGCGGAGGATACCGTCCTGGTGGACCTGGAGGGGCAGGTGCTGGAGCAGCGCCCCGCCCGCCCCTCCAAGGAGCTCTTCTTTCACCTGGCCATCTACCGGCGCCGGCCCGAGGTGGGCGCCGTGGTGCACCTGCACCCGCCCTTCGCCACGGCCTTCGCGGCCGCCGGCGAACTTCCGCCCCTGCGCACGGGCGCGGCCCGGGCGTTCCTGGGCGGTGAGCGGCTGGTGCTGGTGCCGCCGGCCCCGTCCGGTTCCCGGGAGCTGGCCGAGCGGGTGGAGCAGGCCTTTCGCAACCCCGCTACCCAGGCAGCCCTCCTGGCCGAGCACGGCACCATCACCGTGGGGCCGGACCTCCTGCACGCCTTCTACCTGAGCCAGTACCTGGAAGATGCCTGCCGCACCGCCATGCTGGTGCGGCTGTGGGAGCGCTGCCGATGAAAGCCACCCCGCAGGGCCGGCCGGCGGGCTGGGTGGCCGTGCTGGCAACCCTGGACACCAAGGGCGAGGAGGCCGCCTGGCTGCGCCGGTCGCTGGCGGAGCGCGGGCTTCCGGTGCGGGTGGTGGACGTGGGCATCCTGGGGGAGCCTTCCGTTCCCCTGGAGCCGGACGACGTGCCCCGCCACGAGGTGGCCCGCCGGGCAGGGTTGGGGCTGAGCGAGGTGGCCCGGCTGCGCCGGGACGAAGCCATGGCCGCCATGGGACGGGGCGCTGCCAGCGTGCTAGCGCAGTGGCACCGGGAGGGGCACCTGCTGGGCGCGGTGGGCATCGGCGGAAACCAGGGCACGGCCGTGGCCGCCATGGCCATGCGGGAGCTGCCCATCGGAACGCCCCGGGTGCTGGTCTCCACCGTGGCCTCGGGGAACCTGCGGCCGTACCTGGGCTTTGCCGACATCGCCGTGCTGTTCTCCGTGGGAGACCTTCTGGGCGGGCCGAACCCCCTCACCCGGGCCGTTCTGGCCCGGGCGGCAGCCATGCTGGCGGGGATGGTGGAGCAGGGTTCCCTGCAGCCTGCCCGGGCGGCGGGAAAGGGGCTTGTGGCGCTCAGCGCCCTGGGCAACACCCACCCGGCCGCGGAGCGCATCGTGGCCGGCCTGCGGCAGCTGGGCTGGGAGGTGGTGCCCTTCCACGCTTCGGGGGCGGGCGGCAGCGCCATGGAGCAGCTCATGCGGCAGGGGTGGTTCCGGGCGGTGGTGGACCTGACGCCCCACGAGCTGGTGGGGGAGGTGTTCCCCGAGGATATTTACGCTCCCGTGGTGCCGGGGCGCCTGGCGGTGGCGGGGGAACTGGGACTGCCCCAGGTGGTGGCGCCGGGCGGGCTGGACTACCTCATCTTCGGGACTCCCGACAGCGTCCCGCCCCGTTTCCGGGACCGGCCCACCCACTACCACAACCCGTACAACACCAACGTGCAGGCCAGTCCTGAGGAGATGGCCCTGCTGGGCGAGGAGGTGGCCCGGCGGCTCAGCCGGGCGCGGGGGCCGGTGGCGTTCGTGGATCCCCTGAAGGGGTGGTCCCGCATCGGAAGCCCGGGCGGGCCCGTCCACAACCCGGCCGGGCTGCAGGCGTTCCGGGAGGCGTTTTGGGCGCGGGTGGACAGAAACCGGGTGCGGTACCGGGCTGTGGATTGCACCATCAACGACCCGGAGTTCGCCGAAGCTGTGATGGAAACGTTTCGGGAGCTTGTGGCCGGGGGCGGATGAGGGGACGGGTGAGGGCGCCCGCTCGGGCGGGGGCTGCCGGCGCGGGCGGGCGGCAGAACGGGGGTAGGGATTCATGGCGGTCGCAGCCGTGGAGCAGGTGAGCATTCCGAAGACCATGCGGGCGTGGGCCCTGTTCGGGCCGGGGGAGTTGAGGCAGGTGGAAAAGCCCGTGCCCCGTCCCGGCCCGGCGGAGGTGCTGGTGCGGGTGGAGGCGGTGGCCGTCTGCGGCACCGACATCGAGATTCTCCACCACGGCCTGCCGGCCCTCATCGAGGGGGAGCTTCCCTTCCACCGCATGCACGTGCTGGGGCACGAGTACGCGGGGACGGTGGTGGAGGTGGGCCCCTCGGTGGATGAGTTCCGGGTGGGCGACCGGGTGGTGGCGGAGATCCACGCCGGATGCGGACGCTGCGAGCGATGCCGCCACGGGGAGTACACCTCGTGCCTCAACTACTCGTTCAAATCCAAGGGGCACCGGGCCAACGGGTTCACCACCGACGGGGCCTTTGCCGAGTACGCCGTGAACCACATCAATACGCTGTACCGGATCCCTGACCACATCCCCATGGACGAGGCGACGCTGGCCGTCACCGCCGGCACCGCCATGTACGGGCTGGACGTGCTGGGCGGGCTGCTGGCGGGAGAGACCCTGCTGGTGACAGGCCCCGGGCCCATCGGGTTGATGGGGGTGGCGTGCGCCAAGGCCTTGGGGGCCACGGTGATCCTGACGGGCACCCGGGAAAGCCGCCTGGACCTGGGCCGGCGGTTGGGCGCCGACCACACCATCAACGTGAGGGAGCGGCCTGTGGTGGAGGCCGTGCGGGAACTGACGGGCGGCCGGGGCGTGGACCTGGTGCTGGAGTGCTCGGGGGCACCCTCGGCCATCAACGAGGCCCTGTACTGCGTCAAGCGGGGCGGAAAGGTGTGCCTGGCCGCGTTCAGCCGGGAGCCCGTGGCGGTGGACGTGGCCCACATGGTGCGCAACAACATCTTCCTGTACGGCATCCGGGGCGAGGGGCGGGGGGCGGTCAAGCGGGCCGTGGCCCTCATGGCCCAGGGGAAGATCTCCGGTGCCCCCCTCATCACGCACCGGTTCGGCTTCGATGAGGTGCCGAAGGCCCTGGAGACCTTCGAGAAGCGGATTGGGGATGCCATCAAGGTCGTGGTGCTGATGTCATGAGAGAACCCGGGGAGCCAGAAAGGCTGCCGGACGGGCACACGGGGGTGAGGCAGGGATGGTAGTGGCGAGGCGGCGCCGGGCGCGAAAGTGGCTGGCAGCCGCGGCGATGGCCGGCTGGCTGGCATGGCTGGCTGTGGCCGCGTGGGCCGTTCCGGCGGGGGCCGGGGAGGTTCGGGTCACCATCGTGGGTGGTGTGCTGGGCGGTAGCGGCTACATGCAGGCCCTGGCGTTCAACCAGATTCTCGTGGACCACGTGCCCGGCGTGCTTCCGGTGGTGCAGGCCACCCCTGGCTACGTGGCCAACGCGAGGCGCATGGTCGCCGGGCTGGCGGACTTCGGCGTGGTGACCACGGTGGACGCGTACAGGGTGCTTCGGCGCCAGGCGCCGTTTCAGGGAGCGGGCCGATACCTGCTGCAGATGTACCCCCTGGTGCCGCCCGTGTACGTGCACTTTGTGACCCTGCAGAGTTCGCCGGTGCGGTCCTTCGCGGACGTACAGGGTCGGCGCGTGAACCTGCTGACCCGGGGCTCCCTGGCGGAAGACGTGGGTGGGGCCATTCTGGAGGCGTTGGGCCTGCGCCCGGCCCGGGTGACGTACCTGCCCCATGAGGAAGCGGCCTCTGCCCTGCAGGCGGGCGAGGTGGACGTGCTGGTGGCAGGCGGGATTGCGCCGCCCTACTCCGAGCTTTCCCTGCGCAGCCCGCTGCGGGTGTTGAGCTTCAGCGATGAAGAGGCCCGGGTGATGGAGGAGAAGCTGCCGTTCCTGCCCGTGATGGCCGTGGATTTCTCGGCGTACTACCGGGGAACCGGCGTGGCCCGGGTGGCCGCGCCGTGGGCCATCATGGCGGCCCGCCACGACGTGGACGAGGAGCTCGTGTACAAGGCTGTGAAGGCTGTCTTCGACAACTACAGCTCGGTGGTGCAGATATACCGGCCTGCGGCGGGGCTGAAGCAGGAGATGGCCCTGGAGACCCGGGCCGCTTTGCACCCCGGGGCGCTGCGGTACTACACCGAGATCGGCCTGCGGGTGCCGGACAGCATGCGGCCGCCGGCGGAGGCGCTGCGCCGGTAGGCTGGCCCGCACCGTTGCCCGTACCGGGATGACACCGTGGACGTGAGGGGAAGCGTCTACGCCCTCGCCCACCGCTGACAGGGAGGCCGGCCGATGAACGCCGTTCCGCCTGCGGCGCCGCTGGCTGCCCGCCAGGTGTGGGATTGGCCCAGGGTACTGCGAACCGCCTTTGCCGGGGTGGCGCTGGCCTTTGTGGCCGTCTTCGCCTACTCGGCCACGGCCGGCCGCTTCGACGTGTACCTGCAGCGAAGCCTGTTCATCCTCTTTGCGGTCTCCCTGGTATTCCTGCAGGACCTGCAGTGGGCGCTGCAGCGGGGCAGGCCAGGTCGGGCAGCGGCCGACGGCCTGTGGCTTGCCGTGGGAGCCCTGGGGGTAGGGTACGTCTGCCTGAACTACCAGCGGGTAGCGTACCAGGCGGGTATCCTGGAGGGAGCCCAGGGGGTTCTGGCCGTGGCCGCGCTGGCGGCAGTGCTGGAGGCCGGCCGGCGCACGCTGGGGTGGACGCTGCCGGTGCTGGCCGTGCTGTTCTTGGGGTACGCCCTGGCGGGCGGGCGCATCCCGGGCGCGTGGGGGCATCCGGGGTTTTCCGTGCAGGACCTGCTCGGGTACCTGTACACGACGCCCGACGGCCTGTGGAGCCTGCCCGTGGGGGTGGCCTCCAGCTACATTCTGCTTTTCATCCTGTTCGGCGAGGTGCTGACCCAGTCCGGCGTGGCGGAACTCATCAACTACGTGGCCATGCGGGTGGCCGGGCGCACCCGGGCGGGGCCGGCCCAGGTGGCCGTGGTGGCCAGCGCGGCCTTCGGCACCGTGTCGGGGGCCGCCCCTGCCAACGTGGCGGTGACGGGCTCGGTGACCATCCCGCTGATGAAACGGGTGGGGTTTCCCGCGTCCCTGGCCGCCGCGGTGGAGGCGGCGGCCAGCGCCGGGGGGCAGATCATGCCGCCGGTCATGGGGGCGGGAGCCTTCCTGATGGCCGAACTGCTCAACGTCCCCTACGCCACGGTGGCCCGGGCGGCTGCCATCCCTGCGGCGCTGTATTTCCTCGGGGTGGGCATCTCGGTGTACCTGGCAGCGGTGCGGCTGGGCATGCGGGGGCTTTCGGCCCGGGAGGTAGCCGAGCAGTTTCCCGACCCGGCCGGGCTGTGGCGCAGATACGGTCACCTGCTGGTGCCGCTGGCCCTGCTGGTGTACCTCATCCTGCGGGGTTACTCGCCGGTGCAGGCGGCGCTGTGGAGCGCGGCGCTGGCCGTCGCCCAGAGTGTGGCCGTGAGCCGCCGGGTGGAGCTGGGGCGGTGGGTGGAGGCGCTGCGGCTGACGGCGGTACGCGTTCTGCCTGTGGCCACGGCTTGTGCAGTGGCGGCCATCATCTACTCCGTCATCGTGTTCACGGGGCTGGGCGTGAAGTTTGCCGGGCTTGCGGTGGCGCTGAGCGGTGGCAACGAACTGGCGCTTTTGCTCATCGTGGCGGCCACATGCCTGGTGCTGGGGTTGGGGCTTCCCACCACGGCCGCCTACATCATCGCGGCGGCCACGGCAGGGCCGGCACTGGAGATGGTGGGCATTCCGGCGCTGGCGGCCCACCTGTTCCTCTTCTACTTCGCCGTCATCGGCACGGTGACGCCGCCTCTGGGGCTTGCGCTGTACACGGCGGCAGGGATAGCCGAGACGGGATGGTGGGAGACGGGGCTGCAGGCGACCCGGCTGACGGTATCCGGGTTCCTGGTGCCCTTCGCGTTCGTGTACGCGCACGGACTGCTGCTGGAGGGGCCGCCGGGGCTGGCTGCGGTGCAGGTGCTGGCCACGGTGGCCGGCGTGGCGGTGCTGTCGATGGCGGTCATGGGGCACCCCCGCTGGGCGAGCTCGGCACTGGAACGGGCCTGGCTGGGGGTGTGCGGGGGGCTTCTCATCCATCCCGACCTGTGGCTGTCGCTGGCGGCCGCGGTGGGCCTGGCCGGGTGGGCCGCGGTGCGGAGTTTGGTGAGGCAGCCTGCAACGGGGTAGCCTCCGAGGGGCGTCTGCGGGGCGCCCGGCGGGCTGGCGAGCAAGCAGCCGAGGTGGTATACTTTTTTTTGCCAGTCCGGGCCCGTCCGGGGGAGTGGCTTGCGCACCGTCGGGGGATGGGAGGCGCGCGTGGCGGTGGCCACCATGGACCGGGAACAGTTCATCGAGTGGTTGCGCGTGGAGTTTCCGAGGCTGCTACAGCAGGATCCTCGGTTTTCCGCAGAGGTTACCGGTGTACTGGTCCAGGCCCTCGGCTCCCGGGCGGAGTTCAACCGGCTCCTGGAAGAGATCCGGCGCCTGCGGGAAGACAGCGAGCGGCGCTTCGAGGCGATGGAGCGGCGGTTCGAGGCGATGGACCGGCGGTTCGAGGCGATGGACCGGCGCTTCGAGGCGGCTGAGCGCCGGTTTGAAGCCATCGAGCGCACCCTGGAGGAGCACTCCCGCACCCTGCGGGCCCACGGCGAGATCCTGGCCAGGCACACCGACATGCTCATGGACCATGCCCGGGTGCTGCGGGCCTTGCTCATCGGTTTTGGGAGCCTGGGGGCCCGCGTGGGGCGGGGCATGGAGCAAGCCGTTCGCGCCACAGTGGAGGAGTTCGCCGGGCTGGGCCCGCTGAAGGCCGAGCGGCTGGTTCTGACGGATGCCGAGGGCGAGGTGTTCGGCATCCGGGGCCAGGCCATCGAATTTGACTGCTACGTGCACGACGGGCGGCGGTTTCTGGTG
>DATCLL010000008.1:0-2343 GCA_036563935.1 Limnochordales bacterium
ACTCCCAGCGGCACGGCAGCAGTCAGCCCGTAGCTGGTGAGCCACGAAAGGCGCGCATCGGGGGTTCCCCGAGCCGCCGTCGCCATCACGTCCACGAACGGCCCCACCTCCACCAGGGACAGAAGGGGAAGCGAGGCCACGTGCAGCCACGCCCGGCGGTATTCAACATTGAGGCCCAGCAGGACCGAACCCTTGTGCTCGCCCGGTTCGTACCCCCGCAGCCAGCCGTCCCCGTAGCCGCCCACCTGGAATTGGAATTGCGGCGCGTCCTCGCCCGCCGCCAACCCCGCCCGACCGATGAGCCGTAGGTACTCCACCTGCACCGGAAGCGTCACCTGCAGGAAATGGAACGGGCCGGCGGGACCGCTCTGGCTGGCCGCCGGCTCCGCCCGGCCGTACGTGAGGGTGGCCCGCAGCCGCACGGAAAGCGGCCAGCCCTGCACCAGCCAGCTGTCGTAGCGAGCCCGTCCGTAAAGGACGGCCGTATCCAGCCCCTCGGGGGTGGTTCCCACCCGGCCGTAAAAGGCCCGAAGAGACCAGCGCTCCCTCACCGTGGGCTCCCAGACCAGCTCGCCGAACAGACCCTGCTCCCGGGCCTGCCCCGGAAGGGTCACGTCGGCCCAGTCGACCCAGCCCAGCCTCACCTCGGTGGCCCGTCCCAGGTCCACCAGGGTGGAAAGGCGGTAGTGCCAGCGGCGGGTATCCAGCCCCCACCCTACCGCGGCTTGAAGCTGCCCTCCCCGCCGAGGGCCCGTGGCCGCCAGCTCGGCCCCCAGCACGTACCCTTCCAGGTCGACGAGGGGCATCAGCCACGCGTCGGTCTGAGCCGCGGCAGGCCCCGCCGCAAGGGCCACCAGGGCCACTGCCAGCCCCGCGGCCAAGTGGACCCGCAAACGGCCCGCACGCCGCTGGGCCGGGTCCGGGGCCGGGCCCGGAAACGGTGGCGCCGAGCTAGCCGCCTGCAACGGCACTCCCCCCGGCACGGCGGGCTCCCGGGCTATCCGCTGGCAAGGGCCACCACCCCCAGAAGGATGATGGCAGCCGCCGCCAGGCGCCTGCCCATCTGGGGCTCTGCCAGAACCCGGGCCCCCAGAGCGGTGCCGATGAGCACGCTCACCTCGCGGGCCGGCGCCACGTAGCTCACCGGCGTGAAGGTGAGGGCGGTCAACACTAGGATGTAGGCCAGAGGCGATAGGATCGCCACACCCAGCGCCTCCAGGCGGTGAGCCGCCCATTCCCTGGCCACATCGCCCCGGTGGCACAGCGCATAAGGCAGCAAAAGCACTGCTCGGCCCAGGCTGGTGGCCCAGTCGTGCAGCAGAGGCGGCACCTGCAGCCGGCTGACGGCCTGCTTGTCCCAAAGGGTGTACAGGGCGATGCACATCCCCGTCAAAAGGCCGTAGCGCAGGGCCAGCCGCCCCCCGGGGGAGCTGCCCGGCGCCGACGACCGGCCAATCGCCCATACGCCCGCCGCCACCAGCAACGCACCGGCCAGCGCCACCGGCGTGGGACGTTCCCCCAGCAAGGCCACGGCAGCGGCGGTGGAAAGCAGCGGGCCCGTACCCCTGGCCACCGGGTAGACTTCGGAGAGGCCGCCGACTCGATATCCCTGCTGCAAGATCAGGTAATACGCCAGATGCAGGACGGCGCTTCCACCCATGGCCACCAGTTGCGGGGGGCCCAGCGGAGGCCGCTCGCGCCACACCACGGTCGCTGCCAGGGGCGCCCACAGCACGGCAGCCAGGGCAGTGGCCAGCCAGACGAACGGCGCGCCTCCGCCGCTGCGCTTGGCGAGGAAGTTCCAGCTCGCGTGGAAGACCGCGGAGCCGAAAACGAGGAACAGGGCCGCCAGGGTCAAGGGCGTCCTCCTGCCACCGGCGCCCGCCGTTGCCGGTGGAGCCTTCTTTCTTGCCGGCCCGCCCGTCTCCTCCTCCTCGCAAGGCCTGCGGCCGCCAAAGCAGGCCCGCACCCTGCAGAGCCAAGGGGAGAGGGCCTCGGGGCGTCCGGGGGGCTGCCGGTAGAGCGCATCGGGGCCCCCGGCGAGCCCGCCGGGGGCCCCGAGCGCCTGGGACGCTACCGAAGCTGCCGGCACGGGTACCGGACCGGGTTGCGCCTTCGTGTCAGCGTGCCGGCAGCTCCCGGTATACGGTGGGGTTGGGCTCCCCCTCCACCGTCAACTCCGCGACCGCTCCCTTGTGCAGCCGGGTGAGCGCGTGGTCCACCAGCAGGAACGTGCCGGGCACCTCTGCCTTCAGGTCCACCGCCACGGCCCCGCCCGGCGGCACCAGAACGGTCTGCACGTCGGTGAGAGGAGCATGCGTCAGGCTGGCCAGGTTGTACACC
>DATCLL010000009.1:0-19897 GCA_036563935.1 Limnochordales bacterium
GGTTGAGCCGCTCCAACAGGTAGCCGGCCACGTCCAGGGCCAGGGCCACGTGGGCGGGGTCCCTGGCACGGGCGGCCAGGACGTGAAAGCGAGCCTGGGGAGCCGGCTCGCCCGGCTCCACCATCAGTTCCGCCGCCGCTACCCCCAGCGCCCGGGCCAGGCGCTCCACCACCTCCAGGGTGACGTTGCGCTGGCCTCGTTCCACCCCGCCCACGTAGGCAGGGTGCATGCCGGCCCGGCGGGCCAGCTCCTGCTGGGTGAGTCCCTGGCGCACCCGGGCTTCTCGCACCCGCCGCCCGAACACCCGGCGCAGCTGGCCGGCCGGCCCGGTCTCCTTCACGGCGTCCCCGGCTTCCCTTCACATGCGCCAGACAGCGCAACGGGCGGCAGCGGGGGATCGCCTGCGAAGGAGAGCAAGCCCATCTCCTGCGGAAAACCGCGGCAAAAACCGGCGTGCTGAACTGAAACCGCTTGGGAGTGGCTGCGAAGGGCATCGCCAGGGATTGTCAACGCTACTCATAAGTACAAAAATAGTACTCAAGCGTGCCGTCCCTCCGCGGCGGCAGCACACCCGGGGCGATCCCCGGCAACTGGTGGCGCGGCAACCACCGGATTCGACGGCGGTACGGGGATCCCTGCGAGCCGGTTCGGCCGCAGCAAGCCGCGCGGCTTATCCGGCTCTCCGCCCTGTGCAGGTGCCTGTGGCGGCTTCCCCGCGGGGGCGGCCGCTTTGCGCGCCCGCCCCGTCCGGGAAAGGCAACCTGCTCGGCTGGCTGCTAACGGCTGCCTGCGGGGCCGGGCCGCTCAGCGAACCGGCCCGAACCCCTGCACCACCCGGTTGGTGAGCACGCCGATGCCCTCGATTTCCACGCTCACCTCGTCGCCCACCTGCAGCGCCCCTACCCCGGGAGGGGTGCCCGTGGCGATGACGTCGCCCACCTCCAGGGTCATCACCTGGGAGGCCGCCGCCACCAGGTCGAACACGTCGAAGATGAGATGGCGGGTGCTGGAGTCCTGGCGCACCTGCCCGTTTACCCGGGTGACGATGCGCAGGTTCGAGGGGTCCAGGCCCGTGGCCACCACCGGGCCATAGGGTGCGGAGGTATCGAAGGCCTTCGCCCGCACCCACTGCTTTTCCATCCGCTGCACGTCACGGGCGGTGACGTCGTTCACGATGGAGTAGCCCAGGATGACGGAGGGGGCTTCCTCCCTGGAGACGCAGCGGCACCGCCGCCCGATGACCACCGCCAGCTCCCCCTCGTACTCCAGCTGGCGGGTGAAGGGCGGGTACTCGATGGGCTCTCCGTCGGCCACCAGGGCGCTGGGGGGCTTGAGGAAGAACAGGGGCTCCTGGGGGACCTCCCAGCGCAACTCGCTGGCGTGATCCCGGTAGTTGAACCCCACGCAGATGACCTTGGTGGGCTGGGTAGGGGTCAGCAACCGCACCTGGGAGCGAGGGAACCGCCGGCCGCCGTCGCTGACCACCTCCTGCCCCTGCAGGGTGCCTGTGTATACCGTGCCGTCGTGGACAAAGCGAACCAAAAGCGCCATGCAAGCTCCGGCTCCTTCCGATGCCTGGACGAGTTGCGGTGTGCCCCGGGCCGGGCTACACGTGCCCGCCCGAAGCCGGGGGCGCAGCGGGGCTGGCCATGGACGGAGCAAGGCCCTGTCCCGGGGTATCCACTCCCTTCAGCAGGTGCGTGCGCACCCGCACCAGGTGGTCGTGCATGCACTGGAAGGCCCGCTGCGGCTCACGGGCCTCGATGGCCTCCACGATGCGCTGGTGATCCTGCACGTACTCCATGCGCCTCTGCTTGCGGCTCAGGTCCCGGCGCTTCAGGCGGCCCCAGACCACGTCGTCCCGGATCCCCTGCAGCAGGGTGGAAAGGTAGGCCAAAACCTCGTTGCGGGTGGAGCGGGCCAGCCGGATGTGAAACTCCCGGTCCCACTGCTCGAACTCTTCCACGCCGCTGCCGGTAAGCCCGCCCTGCACGCACTCCCGCAGCGCCTGCCAGTCGGAAGGGGAAGCCCGCAGCGCCGCCACCCACGCGATCCCCGGCTCCAACAGCATCCGGGCCTGCATCACGTCCTCGGGGTTGGCGAAGCGCAGCAGGTTGGGAAAGACCATTTGAATGGGCACCGACGGGGCGCTCAAGACCCGAGTGCCCCTGCGGGGCGCCGACTCGATCATCCCCAGGGCCCGCAGAACCCGCAACGCCTCCCGCAGCGTGGCCCGGCTGGTGGACAGCCGCCGGGCCAGCTCCCGCTCGGGGGGAAGCCGGCCGTCCGGGGGAAGGGCCCCCTCGCTCATCAGGGACTCCAGCTTGGACAACACCTGCTGCACCGCATGCTGGCGGGGCCGCTGGGCTGGCAACGTCACCGCCCCCGCCCGAAGGAATGGGCTGACCATATTATACGGGAGCCACGAAGGCGGTCAAGGCGTGAGCCGCCGGCTCGGCAGGGGCCTGGCGCCCGCCTTGACGGGGCGCGAGGCGGCTGGTATACTGGGCGCCGACAAGCGCTTCCAGGCTGCTTATCCCGGACCCTTTAACGCAATTGGTCTTACGATTTACTCCACGGCGAGACGTCGGTGAGGGTGCGAATTCTACAAGTTTCCGGTGCTGGCGCGCACCTTCGCGAGAAAGGGGGGATGGCTGTCCGGTTGGCCCTGCCTTGCGGCCCGCAGGCCGCAAGGTTGTGTTCCCCAATGGTCAAGCCTGCTGACGAGCAGGGCGGAGGTGAGAGTATGGCTGCCGTCTCCAGCCAGACGCTGACACGCCGGGAGCTGTTGGGGCAGGCTGCCCGTTCGGCCGCAGCGGCCGGCGCTTCCGCTGCCTTTTGGTCCGCCCGCGGCCGCACCCAGGGCAGGCCGTTCTACCAGGGCAAGACCATCGAGGTCATCGTCCCCTTCGCACCCGGTGGCGCGGCCGACGTGGGCGCGCAGTTCGTGGCGCCCTTCCTGCAGAAGTACATCCCCGGCAACCCCGTGGTGACGGTGCGGCACATGCCGGGGGGCGGCTCCGTGCTGGGCGCCAACTGGTTTTACGCCAACGCCAAGCCTGACGGCCTGATGATGCTGTGCACCACCTCCTCCACCTCGTTCCCCTACATGCTGGGGCAGCAGGGCGTGCAGTACGACCTGCTCAAGCTGCGCCCGGCCCTCACCCAGGCCTTCGGGCCGGTGGTGTACGCCTCGCCCGGGACGGGGATCCGGCGGCCGGCAGACCTGCTGCGGCCCCGGGTGCCGCTCATTTACGGAGGCATCGCCGCGACCGGCAGCGACCTGCCCGTCCTGCTGTCCTTCGAGCTTTTGCGCCTGCCCATCCGGACCGTGCTGGGGTTCACGGGGCGCGGGCCTGTGCGGATCGCCTTCGAGCGGGGCGAGGTGAACGTGGACTTCCAGTTCACCCAGGTGTACCTCACCCAGGTACGGCCGCTGGTGGAAGCCGGGAAAGCAGTTCCGCTGTACACGGGCGGAAGCCCCAACGCCCAGGGCGAGTACGTGCAGAGGGACCCCGTGGTGTCCGACCTGCCCTCCACGTACGAGGTCTACCAGGAGCTGTACGGCCGGGCGCCTTCCGGGGTGGAGTGGCAGGCCTATCAGGCCGCCGCCGCGCTCACCTTCCAGTTCGGGCTCATCTGGTGGATGCACGGCAGCACGCCGCCCGAGGCGCTGGAGGCCATCGCCGGCGCGGTGGAGCGCATCAACCGGGATCCCGAGTTCGTCGAGCGGGGCAAGCAGGTGACGGGCGGGTATCCCCTGCGGGTTGGTGAGCGGGAAGAAGGCCACATCCGCGAGGCTCTGCGGCCGCCCCAGCCGGTGGTGGACTACCTGGAGCGGCTGCTGCGGGAGAAGTACAACGTCCGGGTGTAGGCCCGGGCAGACGGGCTAACGCACCGGCCGGCCGGCTCGGCGGCAACCGGCACAAGCAAGGCCGCAACGGCACGGGCGAACCCGGGCGACGGTAGCCCGGGTTCGTCCCGTGCCGGCATGGCCGCGGCGCCGACCGGCCCCTCGGGAGGAGGAAGGCGCCCCGATGGCGCACGCAGCCCTCCAGGCCCTGGGGATTCTGCTGGACCCCGGGCGCCTGGCGTTGCTTTTGGTGGGCATGGTGGCAGGCATGCTGGTGGGGATGCTCCCGGGGCTGGGAGGCATCACCGCCGTCAGCATCCTGCTGCCCTTTATCTACCGCATGGATCCCTTCGCGAGCCTGGCCATGCTCATCGGAGCGCTGGGGGTGGTGTACACGGGCGACACCATCACGTCCGTGCTCATGGGCACCCCCGGCTCCCCTGCCTCGGCCCCGACGGCCATCGAGGGCTTTGCCCTGGCCCGCCAGGGCCAGGCGGCCCGGGCGCTGTCGGCGGCCTTCCTCTCCTCCCTGCTGGGCGGCCTCATCGGCACCCTGGTGCTCACCCTCTCCATCCCGGTGGCAGGGCCGCTGGTGCTGGCGCTGGGCACGCCGGAGCTGTTCATGTTCACGCTGCTGGGGCTGTACTACGCCGGCAGCCTGCTGGGCCGGGATCCCCTGAAGGGGGTGCTGTCGGGGCTTCTGGGGCTTCTGCTGGGAACCCTGGGCCCCGCACCGGCGGCGGCGGAGTACCGGTTCACCTTCGGGCAGCCGTACCTCATGGGGGGGCTTTCCCTGGAGGTGGTGGCCCTGGGGTTCTTCGGCGTGCCGGAGGCGGTGGGGATGTTGGCCCGGGGCGGCGCCATCGCCCGCCGGGTGGGGCTGGGCGGCGGGTGGCTGGAGGGAGCCCGGGACGTGCTGCGCCATTGGGGGCTGGTGGTGCGGGGCTCCCTCATCGGCACCGTGGCGGGCCTGCTGCCGGCGGTGGGCGCCAACGCCGCCACCTGGATGGCCTACGGGCACGCGGTGCAAATCAGCCGGGACCGCTCCCGCTTCGGGCGAGGCGAGATCCGGGGCATCATCGCGCCGGAGAGCGCCAACAACTGCACCGTGGCCGCCGACCTGGTTCCCACCCTGCTGTTCAGCGTGCCCGGCGGGCCGGCCGCAGCCGTGCTGCTGGGGGCGCTGTTCGCCCACGGCTACTACCCGGGCCCCCGCTTCGTGCAGGACAACCTGGACCTGATGTTCGTCATCGTGTGGAGCTTTGCAGTGGCCTCGGTGGCGGGAGCGGCGCTGTGCTTTCTGGTGAGCCCCGCCCTGGCCCGGGTCACCCAGGTGCCCATCGCCCTCATCGCCCCGCCCCTTCTGGTGGTGATGACCCTGGGTGCCTTTCAGTCCACCCAGCACGTGGGCGACCTGGTGACCCTGTTCGTGATGGCCCTGGCGGGATGGGCCATGAAGCGGGCGGGCTGGCCCCGGGCGCCGCTGCTCATCGGCTTCGTGCTGGCGGACCCCATGGAGCGGCACTTCTGGCTGACGGTGAAGCTGCACGGGTGGCGGTGGCTGGCCTTCCCCGGGGTTCTGGCCATCGCCGCGCTGATGGTGGCTCCTCTGGCCGTGCGCCTGGTGCAGAACCTGTGGAAGCGCCGGCGCCTTCTGGCCCCGGTCACGGTCTCCGCCGCGGCGGGGGCCGGGGCAGCCGCCGCCCGCGTCCCGGCCGCCAGCGCGCCGGCGCCGGCCGGTCAGGCCGAGGGCCGCCGGACGGCGGGGGGCCGGCGGCGGGTGCACCGGGTAAGCGCCGTGCTGGCCACGGTGGTGCTGGCCCTGTTCGTTCTCACCCTGTGGCAGTCGACGCAGCTTCTGCCGGACTCGCGCCTTTTGCCCCTGCTGGTGACCGGCCTCGGCGTGGCGGCCGGGGTGGGTCAGACGGTGCTGGAGTGGAGCGGGCGTGCCGGCCGGGCCTCGGCCGGGCAGGAGGGCAAGGAGCCCGAGAAGCCCGAAAGGCCCGGCGAGGACGGGGCGGGTGCCGGCGGGGATGACGACGACGAAGCCGGCGAGGGCGGGGCCCCCGCGCCGGCCGCCCTGGTGCGGCGGGAACTGATGTGGTTCGGGGTGGTGGGAGCCTACCTGGCCCTGGTGTGGGCGGTGGGGCTGCCGCTGGCCTCGGCGGCCCTGGCCCTGGTGGTGCTGCTGCGGGAAGGGCGGCTTTCGCCGGGGCGGGCTTCCGCCTACGTGGCCGCGGTGGTGCTCATGGTGTGGGTGGTGGCGCACTTCATGCAGCTGAAGCTGCCCGTACCGGCCCTCTGGCGGGCCGGCTAGGCTGGCAGCTGTGCCGGCGCCGGCCGGCAGGCCCCGGCGGGCGCGCGGCCCCCCCACCCGCGCAAGGCTCAGTGGCGGATGACCTTGGACAGGAACGTGCGGGTGCGCTCGTGGGCCGGACTGCTGAAGAAGCGGTCCGGCGGCGCCTCCTCCACCACCCGCCCCTCGTCGAAGAAGACGATGCGGTCGGCCACCTCCCGGGCGAAGCCCATCTCGTGGGTGACCACCAGCATGGTCATGCCGGAGCGGGCCAGCTCCCGCATCACGTCCAGCACCTCCTGGATCATCTCGGGGTCCAGGGCGCTGGTGGGCTCGTCAAAGAGCATGATCTGCGGCTGCATGGCCAGGGCCCGGGCGATGGCCACCCGCTGCTGCTGCCCGCCGGACAGCTGGCCCGGGTACTTGCGGGCATGCTCGGCGATGCCCACCCGCTCCAGAAGCTGCATGGCCAGCGAGCGGGCCTCCTCCCGGGGCATGCGGCGCACCCAGATGGGGCCGAGGGTCACGTTGTCCAGCACCGTCAGGTGGGGAAACAGGTTGAACTGCTGGAACACCATCCCCACCTGGCGCCGCACCTGCCGGGCCACGGCGGGATCCGGGCGCACGGCCACCCCGTTGACCACCAGCCGGCCCCGCTGGAAGGGTTCCAGGGCGTTTATGGTGCGGATGAAGGTGGACTTGCCCGACCCCGAAGGCCCGCAGATGACCACCTTCTCGCCCCGGCGCACCCGCAGGGAGACGCCCCGCAGCACGTGAAAGCGCCCGAACCACTTGTGCAGATCCTCGCACTCCACGGCCCACTCCGCGTCAGCCACACCAAACCCCTCCAGCCATGACAGGTCGACAGTAGCGCTCCCGCGCTGCGGCGCTCCCGCCGCCACGGGCCCCGGCCGGGACGGACGCGGGGACCCCTGGCTCACTCCACCCGCCCGTGCAGCTCCGGCCGCTCCAGCCTGCGGCTGGCCCGGGAAAGGCTGTAGGTGAGCAGCCAGTAGACGGCCCCCACGAACAGGTACACCTCTGCCTGCCGCCCCAGCCACCGGGGGTGGGCCAGGACGCTGCGGGCCACCCCCAGCAGGTCCAGGATGCCCATGATGGCCACCAGGGAGGTGTCCTTGAGCAGGGAGATGAACTGCCCGGCGATGGAGGGCAGCACGGCCCGCAGGGCCTGCGGCAGAACCACCAGGGCCAGGGCCTGCGCCGGGCTCAGCCCCAGCGCGTACGCCGCCTCGTACTGCCCCAGGGGCACGCCCTGAAGGCCTCCCCGCACGTTCTCCGCGATGTAGGCCGCGGTGAAGGCGGTGATCCCCACCAGGGCCCGCAGCAGCTTGTCCGGCCGCATGCCCGGCACGAACAGCGGCAGCAGCAGCTGGGCCATGAACAGCACGCTCACCAGGGGCACGCCCCGCACCAGCTCGATGTACGCGGTGCAGACCACCCGCACCAGCCCCAGGCGGCTGCGCCGGCCCAGCGCCAGAAGCACGCCCAGGGGGAAGGAAAGCACGATGCCGCCGGCGCTGAGCAGCACCGTCACCAGAAGCCCGCCCCACAAGGAGGTGCGCACCGGCGCGACAAGGCCCAGCACCGCGGCCGGCCAGGCGAGCCACAGCGCCACCGCCACCCACAGGGCCCGGCGCTGGCGGCGGCGAAGCGCCCACCCGGTGAAGGCCGCCAGCGCCACGCTCAACACCAGCGCCACAAGAGGCCGCCACGCCTGGGCCGGCGGGTACGTGCCCACGGCAAACAGCCGCAGGTTGGCCCCCACCACGTCCCACCGGGCCCACCGCACGGCCCACACGCCCACAGCCCAGCCCCCGGGCAGCAGCACCGCCAGGCAGCAGGCGGTCAGCAAGGCGTTGTACCAGGGCACCACCAGGCTGCGGGCCCACTGGGCCCACCGGTCCCGGGTGGACAGCTGCGGGGGGCCTGCTGCCACCGGCACGGTGGCCATCAGCGTTCCACCAGCCGGATGCGACGGTTATAGAGGTTGAGCAGGGCCGACACGAACAGGCTCATGGCCAGGTAGCTGGCCATGATGAGGACGAAGACCGGCACCGACTGGCCCGTCTGGTTCAGGATGGTGTGGCCCACGTTGAACAGGTCCGGATACCCCACCGCGATGGCCAGGCTGCTGTTCTTGGTGAGGTTGAGGTACTGGCTGATGAGGGGCGGGACGATGATGCGCAGCGCCTGGGGGAGAATGACCTTGCGCAGCGTCTGCCCGTAGGTGAGCCCCAGGGCCTGGGCCGCCTCCCACTGGCCCCGGGGAACCGACTGCACCGCTCCCCGCACCACCTCGGCGATGAAGGCGCCGGTATACACGGTCAGCCCCAACAAAAGCGCCGCAAACTCCGGTGAGAGCCGTATCCCGCCCTGGAAGTTGAACCCCACCAGCTGCGGCACTTCCAGGGCCGGCCCGGCCTGGGTCCACCGCAGCGCCGGCAGGTACACCCCCCGCTGGGTGAAGTAGATGGCCCCGAGCCACGCCCTGGCCTCCCGCACGGGGGGCAGGTTCAAGAAGACGGCGGTGTACCAGAACAGGAGCTGCAGCAGCAGCGGAACGTTGCGCACGCTTTCCACGTAGAGTACGGCGAGGCGGGCCACCAGGCGATTGCTGGAAAGGCGCGCAACCCCCACCACCGTGCCCAGCACCGTCGCGCCCACGATGCCCCACGCCGCCACCCGCACCGTGTTGACCACGCCCACCCAGAAGGCCCGGGCGTAGCTGTCCCCCGGCTGGTAGGCCGGCCCCTCGGCGATGCCAAAGCCGGCCGGATGGCTCAGGAACTCAAACTGCAGGGTGAGGCCCAGGGCCCGCAGGCTGCGCACCAGGTTAGCGTACAAAAGCCCGCCGGCCAGCACCAGCAGCAGGGCGAACAGGGCCTGGGCCCCCACCTCCCAGGCCCTGTACCGGGAACCCCAGCCCCCTGCCGCGCCGGCGCCGGCCATCCCGGCCGCATTGCCATTGCCCCTCATCGGAACGGCATCGCGTACAAAAGCCCCCCCTGGGTGTACGGCCGGTTCAGCCCCCTCGGCAGCCCCAGGGGGGTCAGGTTGCGCTCGTAGATCTCGCCGTAGTTACCCACGCCCCGGATGACCTGCACCGCCCAATCGGCCCGCAATCCCAGCGCCCGGCCCAGGTTCCCCTCCAGCCCGAGGAAGCGACGGATCTCCGGGTTGGCCGTGGTGCGGAAGGAGTCGATGTTGCGGCTGGTGATCCCCTGCTCCTCCGCGAAGAAGGTGGCAAACACCACCCACTTGACGATGTCGTACCACTGGTCATCCCCGTGCGCCACCACCGGCGCCAGCGGCTCCTTGGAGATGGTCACGTCCAGGATGACGTGCTCCTGGGGGTTGCGCATGATGCTGCGGCGGGCCGCCAGCTGGGACTTGTCGCTGGTGACCGCATCGCAGCGGCCCTGCTCGTAGGCGTTGTAGGTGGTGTCGATCTCCTCGAAGACCACCGGGGTGTAGGAGACGCCGGCGGCACGCATGGCGTCGGCCAAATTCAACTCGGTGGTGGTACCCGTCTGCACGCACACGCTGGCCCCGTTCAGGTCCCGCAGCTGGCGCACGCCCGAGCGGGCCCGCACCATGAAGCCCTGGCCGTCGTAGAAGATGGTGGGAGCGAAGTTCAGCCGGTTGTCTGTGTCCCGCAGAAGGGTCCAGGTGGTGTTGCGGATGAGCACGTCCACCTCGCCCGTCTGCACCGCGGGCAGGCGCTGCGCGGCCGTCAGCGGAACGAACTCCACGGCCCGGGGGTTGCCCAGCACGGCAGCGGCCACTGCCCGGCAGTAGTCCGCATCGAACCCTGACCAGGTGCCGTCCGGGTTCAGGTAGCTGAACCCCGGAAGACCCCCGTTCACCCCGCACACCAGCCGGCCCCGCTGCACCACCCGGTCCAGCATTCCGGCCCGGGCAGCCGGCGCAGCCGTCCACCCGACCACCGCCGCCAGCGCGGCCGCCGCAAGCACCACGTCAAGCCACCTGCACCTACCCCTCGGGGCATCCGGGCATGCGCTTGCAGCCATCCCCACCAACCCCGTGCCTCCTTTCCGACCCGCCCTGCCGCCGGCAGCCCTCGCGCAAGGCGCCGCTGCCGCCGGCCTAACGCGGTCCCCCTGGATAGCGGTTGCCTGGCCCGCCGAAGAGATTCGCCCGGAAGGGCTGTTCTCCCTGCGGCCGGCAGGCAGCCAGGAGAAGGCCCGGCTCAGCGCTCGCTGGCCACCGGCCGCAGCGCGGCCGGCTGTGCAAGAGGTTGCACGATGGGGCCTGCCTGGGTGAGTTCGGCCCACACCCGCACGCAGTGGGGGTCGAACTGGCGTCCCGCCTGATCGAGGATGTAGGTTCGGGCCTGCTGGTGGCTCCAGGCCGGCCGGTAGGCCCGTTCCGACGTGAGCGCATCGTACACGTCCGCCACCGCCACGATGCGGGCCAGCAGGGGAACCTGTTCCCCTTTCAACCCGTCGGGATACCCTGTACCGTCCCAGCGTTCGTGGTGGTGGCGCACGATGCCCAGCTCCTCCGGGGGAAGGCCCAGCCGGCTGGCGATCCGGTAGCCTGCCACCGGGTGTTGCTCCACCAGGCGGCGCTCCTCGGGGGTGAGCGGGCCGGGCTTGTTCAGCACCGCCTCGGGCACCTCAAACTTCCCCACGTCGTGAAGCATGGCGCCCTGAGCCAGGGCCCGCAGCAGGTGGCCCGGCAGGCCCATGGCCTGGCCCATGCGCACCGCGCTCAGGGCCACCCGGTAGCTGTGGCCGGCCGTGTAGGGGTCCCGGGCTTCCAGGGCCAGCACCAGCGCCCGCACGCTTTCCGACAGCCCGGCCCGCAGCCGCCGCACCGGGTCGTCGGTCCACAGCCCCACCGCCGCCTCCGCCAGGGAGGTACCCATGCCGTACTGGCGCAGCAGCCCCACCACCAGGGCCCCGGCCGCCAGCACCAGAAGACCGTGGTAAATCCACCAGCTGGCCCGCCAGACGGTGCCCGCCGCCATGATGTACTGGGCGCTGGCCAGCCAGGCGCAGGCGAACACCATGGCCAGCTGCAGGGGAAAGCGGGTGTACAGGTACGACTGCCAGTACCGCACCGCCGCCAGACCCAGCAACGCCAGGGTAAGCCCCGCCAGAACCCACCTGGTCCCGGGCCCGCCCCCTGCCAGGCCATCCAGGAGGTGCGGCCAGCGCAGGCTGGCGGCCCACAGCGCCGCCAGCGCCGCCGCCCACCCCGGCACCAGCCACCTCTGGCGGCCTGCCGCCGCCCGCACCGGCCTTGACCCCGAGGCGGCCACCGAGAAGGCCAGCCACCCGGCGCAGGTGAGCACGCTCAGCTGTGCGGCTGCGGAGGGCAACGAGGTGGGCCCCATGACGAACCCGGGAGTGCTGAAGCCGTGCAGCGCGAAGATGAAGGCCAGGGACATGAAGGCCAGGCCCACGAAGGTGACCTGGAGGTTGCGCTGGCGCCAGCCGGCCAGGCCGATGACGGCGGCCACCACCCCCGCCAGCAGCGAGGCCGCCGTCACCACCGCAAAGTGGTGGGCGGGCGCGCGCAGCACCATGTCCAGGGCCGGCCGCGCGCGCAGGTACTCGAAGACCAAGACGGGAACCGCGGCGGCCAGCACGGGCCCCGTGCCGGCGGCCCACGGGGACCTGGCCCACATCGCTGGTCCCTCCCACAGCTGCGCTGCCAGGCGGGCACGAAACGGGGGCTTGCCCCCCGCACTATTCTCTTCGGCCATCCCCTCGGCACCGGATTAGTCGGCCGGGGGCGGAGCCGACACCACCTCGAAATGGGTCACCAGAAACCGCCGCCGCTTGCGGGCCGGCTCGGGCAGCTCCCCTTCCGGAACCGCCACGTACATCCGCCACGCGGCCAGGGTCTCTTGCAGCAGGTCCTCCCTGGCCTGCTCGGGGCTTTCCCCCCACCCGTAGGGCCCGAAATAGCCCTCCTCCGTGGAGGCCTGGTAAAAGGCCACGAACCCCTGCCCGCCCCCTTCGGGGTCCTGCAGGTACTGCACCGCCAGGGGCCGGCGGGCCCGCAGGCGGCGCCCTGCGGCATCCAGCGGCCCCACGTCCGTCACCGCATCCTCCACCCCGGCATCCCCCTCGCCCCTCGCTGGCTGCCCGCCCCGGGCAGGATCCGCTCACCACGCCGACATGCCGCCGTCCACCACCAGCGTCTGCCCCGTGATGAAGTCGCTGGCCGGCGAAGCCAGGAAGACCGCCGCTCCCTGGATGTCCGCCTCGGTGCCCAGCCGCCCCAGGGGCGTGGACTCCACCAGCCGCCGGTGGGAGCGCTCGATGACCGCCGCGGACAGCCGGGTGGGAACAAACCCCGGCGCCAGGGCGTTGACCCGGATGCCCCAGGGCGCCCACTTCACCGCCAGGTCCCGCACCAGCGCCACCAACGCCCCCTTGCTGGCGGTGTACCCCACCGCGTCCAGCACGTCGGCAGGCTGGCCCACCAGGGCCACCACCGACGCCACCGCCACCACCTTGCCGTATCCCGCCTCCCGCATGCGCAGGGCGCACTCCCGGGCCACCAGGTAGGTGCCCGTCACGTTCACGTCCAAAACCCAGCGCATGCGCTCGGGAGGCATCTCCAGGGAGGGTGCCCCCCACGCCACCCCCGCGGCGCACACCACCACGTGGGGCCCCCCGCCCCAGCGGGCCACCCCTTCCACCAGTTCGGCCACCTGTCCGGGATCGGTGACGTCAGCGGTGAAGGTGGCGTACGTCACCCCTTCCCGCTCCAGGCGTTCGGCCGCGCCCTTCAGCCACTCCTGGCGCCGGGCCGCCACCGCCACCCGGGCGCCCATCTGGCCCAGGGCGGCTGCGATGGCCAGTCCCAGCCCCCGGGAACCTCCTGTCACCAGCGCCGTCCTGCCCGACAGGTCGAACATGGCCCGCACCGGGCCTCCCTGCCCGCTCCCACCCGTCCCGGCCTGAGCTTGCACGGGCTCCATCCACCCCCGGCTGCCCTGCTTGTGGTCCATTGTACCCTGAACTGCCGCCGCAGGCTTTGACATCGATTGCAGATCTGGAGTACCCTGGAACCGTCGCCGCCGGCAGCGGCCGGGGCTTGCCCCGCCTACGCCGGCACCCGTCGTGGGGGTGAAACCGTGCGGGCCCTCTCACCCTTGCTCTTCTTCCGGCGCACCGTGCGGGTGTACGGGCAGCGGGTGGGCGTGGTGGACGGGGACCAGCGCTGGACCTATGAGGAGTTCGCCCGCCGGTGCAACGCGCTGGCCTGGGGCCTGCGGGACCTGGGGCTCCTGGCGGGCGAGCGGGCGGCGCTTCTTTCGCCCAACACCCATCGGGCCCTGGAGTGCTACTATGCCGTTCCCCTGGCCGGCGGCATCCTGGTCCCCCTCAACATCCGCCTCTCCCTGGCGGACTACCGCTACATCCTGCGCCACTGCCAGGCCCGGCTGCTTCTGGCCGACCCCGAGCTACAAGCGGCTGCGGCCCAGCTGGCCCGGGAACTGCCTCAGCTGCGCCTGGTGTGGCTGGCCGGCGGACCTGAGGAGCTGAGCCGGCAGGGCGGGCCTGCCATGGAGGACGTGTCCGCTGGCTCGCCCGGGCTGCCGCCCGGACACGCCTTTTCGGAACAGCTCATCGCCGCCCACCTGGCCCGCTCTCCCCTGGACCACCCGGTGGACCTGGAAGGGCTGGATGAAAACGAGCTCATCACCTTGAACTACACCAGCGGCACCACGGCCCACTCCAAGGGCGTCATGTTGAGCCACCGCAACGCGGCGCTGAACGTGGTGGACTTCCTGGTTCACGGGCAGCTGCGGGTCGACGACGTCTACCTGCACACCCTGCCCATGTTCCACGTGAACGGGTGGGGCGGGGTATGGGCGGTGAGCGCGGCAGGCGCCACCCACGTGTGCCTGCCCCGCATCGACGTTCCCCGCATCCTGGAGCTCATCGACCGCCTGGGCGTCACCATGGCCTGCGCCGCCCCCACGGTGATGGTGATGATCGCCAGCCACCCCGCCGCCCAAACCTGGAGGGCTCCCCGGCGGGTGCGGTGGTACGTGGGCGGAGCGGCCCCGCCGGCGGCGCTCATCGAGGAGCTGGAGGAGCGCCTGGGCTTCGAGGTGGTTCACGTCTACGGCCTCACGGAGACCTCCCCGTGGCTGACGGTCTGCGAGTGGCGGCCCGAGTGGGCCCAGCTGGACCCGGCCCGGCGGGCGGCCCTCAAAGCCCGGCAGGGCATCGGACAGCTCATGGCGGGCGAGGTGCGGGTGGCTCGGCCCGACCTGACGGACGTAGCCGCCGACGGCCGGGAGGTGGGCGAAATCGTGGTGCGCGGGCCCACGGTGATGAAGGGCTACTACCTGGACCCCGAGGCCACCCAGCGGGCCATGGAGGGGGGATGGCTGCACACGGGCGACCTGGCGGTGCTGCACCCCGACGGATACATCCAGGTGGTGGACCGGGCCAAGGACATCATCATCACCGGCGGCGAGAACGTCTCGTCCCTGGAGGTGGAAAGCGTCCTCTACCAGCACCCCGCGGTCCTGGAGGCGGCCGTGGTGGCCGCGCCCGACCCCAAGTGGGGCGAGGTGCCCAAGGCCTTCGTGGTGGTTCGCCCCGGCAGCTCCGTCAGCGCCCAGGAGCTCATCGACTTCTGCCGGGAGCGCATGGCCCACTTCAAGGCGCCCAAGCAGGTGGAGTTCGTGGAGGCGTTGCCCAAGACGGCCACAGGGAAGATCCAGAAGTACTTGCTGCGCCAGCGGGTGCGGCCGCCGTCCGCGCCCGCCGCGGAGGAGGCCGCCCATGCTGCGCACAGCCCAGGCCTTTCTTGAATCCCTGCGGGACGGCAGGGAGGTGTACTACCGCGGCCAGCGGGTGGAGGACGTGACCGCCCACCCGGTGCTCGCCTACCCGGCCCGCCACAACGCCCGCATCTTCCAGATGGCCCTGGAAGGCCCCCTGGCGGGAGCGCTCTGCTGGCAGGCGCCCCAGTGGCAGGAGCCCGCCTGCCGGCTGTATCAGCCGCCCAAAAGTGCCCAGGACCTCCTGCAGCGCCACGAGCTCATCGCGGCCACCACCCGCCACTGCCGGGGGGTCTTCAACATCTGCAAGGTCATCGGTTCGGACGCCATCTTCGCGCTTCTCTCCGTGACGGCCCGCCACCAGGAAGCGGCCGGAGCTGGAGCCGACGCGCACCGCAGGGCCCTCGCCTACTGGGAGCATGCGGCCCGGCGGGACCTGGCCCTGGCCGTGGCCCAGACGGACGTGAAGGGAAACCGCAGCCTGCGTCCTCACCAGCAGCCGGACCCGGACCACTACGTGCGGGTGGTGCGGGTGGACTCGGAAGGGATTGTGGTGCGGGGCGCCAAGGCCCACATCACCCAGGCCCCGGTGGTGGACGAGCTTCTGGTCATCCCCAGCCGGGCCATGCAGGAGGAGGACGCAGACTGGGCGGTGGCCTTCGCGGTGCCCGTCAACGCCCCCGGCCTGCGCCTCATCTGCCGCCCCATGCTGGAGGTGGAAGGGGCCCGCCACCCCCTGGAAGGGCCCCGGGTGCTGGCGGCTTGCCTGGTGGAAGCTCTGGTGGTCTTCGACGACGTGCGGGTGCCCTGGGAGCGGGTGTTCGTGCTGCGCCACCCCCGGGCTGCCACGGAGCTGGCCACCACCTTCGCCCTGTGGCACCGCTTCTCCGCCATCTCGTACCGGGCAGCGATGGCCGAGCTTTTGATCGGCCTGGCGGCCGAGGTGGCCCGGGCCAACGGCGTGGAGGGCAAAAGCCACATCCGCCGCCAGCTGGTGGACCTCATCCTCTACTGCGAGCTGCAGCGCATGGCCGCGCACCAGGCGGCCAGCCGGGCCCGCGTGGACCCCCTCACCGGGCTGGCCCTGCCCGATCCCCTGGCCACCAACCTGGGCAAGCTGTACTCCAACGCCCACTACCTGCAGGCGGTGCAGGCCCTGGTGGACTGCGCCGGCGGGCTGGCCGTCACCGCCCCCAGCGGCCACGACTACGACTCTCCCGCCCTGCGGCCGTACATCGACAAGTACCTGGCGGGCGCGGACGCCGACGGGGGCCGCAGGTTCCGGCTCTTTTTGGCCATCCGGGAGTTGGTGGGGCTGCTGGGAGGCCTGGAGAGCGTCACCATGGTGCACGCGGAGGGTTCCGTGGAGGCCAGCGTCATCGAGATCCTGCGCAGCTACGACCTGGGCCCGGCCCTGGAGCAGGTGCGGGAGCTGGTGGGGCCGCCCGCCGCCCCTGCCGACGGCTTTCAGCCGCCCACGGCCAGAAGCCGCAGCTGAGCCTCGGGATCGGCCCGCAGGCTGTCGGCGCTTCCCTGGTAGCGGATGCGGCCGTCGTCGATGACATAGACCCGGTGGGCCAGCTGCAGGGCGAAGCGCACGTTCTGCTCGGCCAGCAAGATGGGCACCTCGGCGGCCAGGGAGCTAAGCAGCTCCCCCAGCCGCTTCACCACCACGGGCGCCAGGCCCTGGGTGGGCTCGTCCAGCAACAGCACCCGGGGGTGGGAGACCAGCGCCCGGGCGATGGCCAGCATCTGCTGCTCGCCCCCGGACAGGCGCGCCCCCGGCTGGTGCATGCGCTGGGCCAGCTCCGGGAACAGCTCCCAGATGCGCTGCGGGCTCCAGCGAACCACGCCGTCCCGGGGCCTCCGGCTGGCCACCTCCAGGTTCTCCCACACCGTCAGCCGGGCAAAGACCCGGCGGTCCTCAGGCACCCAGGCCACGCCGGCGCCGGCGATCTCCCACGGGCGCCGCCCGCTGATGACGGCGCCCTCCAGACGCACCTGCCCCCGCCAGGGAGGGTTGAGGCCCATGATGGCCCGCAGGGTGGTGGACTTGCCGGCCCCGTTTCGCCCCAGCAGGGCCACCACCTCGCCCTGCTCCAGCTCCAGGCTGACCTGATGCAGGACGTGGCTGGTGTCGTAGCCTGCGTCGACGGACTGCACCTCCAGCACGGGCATCCGTCAGGCCACCTCCCCCAGGTAGGCGGCCCGCACCTCGGGATTGCGGCGGATCTCCTCGGGACTGCCGTCGGCCAGCACCCTGCCGCGGTGCATGACCACGATGCGCCGGCAGATGGAGAAGACCACCTCCATGTCGTGCTCCGTGAGCAGGAAGGTGGTGCCCGTCTCCCGGTGCAGGCGCTGGATGAGCTCCACCATGCGCCGGGTTTCGGCCGGGTTCATGCCCGCGGTGGGCTCGTCCAGCAGCACCAGCTTGGGCCGGGTGGCCAGGACGATGGCCACCTCCACCTGGCGACGGTCCCCGTGGGAGAGGGTGTTCACCGGCCGGTGGGCCAGTCCGTCCAGGCCTACCTGCCGCAGCACGGCCATGCATGCCTGGTGAAGCTCGGCATCGTGGTCCACCCGCTGCCACCAGCGCCGCTGGCGCCCCATCTGGACGATGGCGGCGATGCGCACGTTCTGCAGGACCGTCAGGTTCGGGAAGACGTTGGTGATCTGAAAAGAGCGGCCGATGCCCAGCCGCACCAGCTCCGGCGGCGCCAGGCCGGCCACCTCCCGCCCCCGGAACCGGATGCTGCCCGCGGTGGGAGCATAGCGGCCGGTGATGAGGTTGTACAGGGTGGTCTTGCCGGCCCCGTTGGGCCCGATGACGGCTGTGAGCTCCCCCTCCTCCACCTCCAGGTCCACGCCGTCCACGGCCCGCAGGCGCCCAAACTCCTTTACCAGCCCCCGCACCGAAAGCAGCGCCGCCATCCTCAGCGGCCCTCCCGCTCCGAAGCCCTACCTGCCGCAGGCAGCGAAGCCGGCGCGCCGCCCCTGGCCCCCAGGGGCCGCCGGGCAGCTGCCGGCTCCCTCTTCATGGCCTTCCAGCGAGGATAGGCCCGCACCAGGCTGCCCAGGATGCCGTCGGGAAAGAAGAGGATGAGCACCAGCAGGATGCCCCCCAGCACCACTTCCCAGTGGTCCGTGTACTGGGTCACCAGGTTGTGCAGGTACAGGAACAGCGCCGCCCCCACGGCAGGCCCCAGGAAGACCCGGGAACCTCCCAGGAGGGTCATCAGCACCGGCTCGGCGGATTTGGTCCAGTGCACGTACACGGGCGAGGCGATGTGGGCGAAGGGGCTCATGAGGGCGCCGGCCACCCCGGACAGGGCCCCCGCCACCACGAAGGCGGCCAGCCGGTAACGGGCCACATGGACGCCCACGAAGGCCATGCGCTGCGGGTTTTCCCGCAAGCCCACCAGCACCTGGCCGAAGGGCGACTGCACCAGGCGCCACAAAAACCCCACGCCCAGCACCACCACCACCAGCGTGAAGTAGTAGTACTGCTCGATATCCCCGAGGTCCACCCGGGCCACCAGCAGGTTCAGCGGAGGAACCTCAAAGCGGGTCAACCCGTCGCTTCCCCCGGTGAAGGAGCGCCACTGGAACGCCACCGTGTACACCATCATGCCGAAGGCCAGGGTGAGCATGGAGAAGAAGATTTCGTCCCGCCGCACGCTCAAAAAGCCGATGACCAGCGCGCACAACGCCGCCAGCGCCACGGCACCCGCCATGGCCACGGCCATGGACTGGGTCACGTCCCGGAGCAGCACCGCCACCCCGTAGGCTCCCATGCCGAAGAAGGCCGCCTGCCCGAAGGAGAGCAGCCCCGTGTAGCCGAACAGCAGGTGAAAGGACTGGGCAAACAGCACCGCGATGAGGATCTCCGTGCCCAGGTAGGCAGCAAACAGCCCCAGGCGCGGGACGGCGGCCAGGCCTGCCAGTGCCGCTATGCCCGCCACCCACGCCAGCCAGCCCTGCCTTCCCGCCGCCGGGCGCAGGGGCCCCGCTGAACGCTCCATCTCAGCCGGGAGCCTCCCCCCACAGGCCCCACGGCCTCACGATGAGCACCAGGGCCATGAGGATGTAGCCGAAGGCCATCTCGGCGCCGGGTATGAGCAAAAGCCCGAAGGACTGCAGAAGCCCCAGGAGCACCGACCCGGCCAGCGCTCCGGGCAGGCTGCCCAGCCCCCCGATGACGGTGACGATGAAGCTCTCGATGATGATCTGGTCCCCCATGGCCGGCGTGATGGTGCGGATGGGAGCTGCCAGAACCCCTCCCAGGCCCGCCAGCCATGCCCCGCCGATGAACACCCCGGTGAAAAGCCGGGGAACGGGCACGCCCAGGGCGCCGGTCATCTCCCGGTCCTGGGTGGCCGCCCGGATGATGCGGCCGACCCGGGTGCGGGTGAGAAACAGCCACAGGGCCAGCGCCACCACCGGGCCCAGCGCGATGACGGCCAGGCTGTAGACCGGGTAGGAGCCGTGCAGGAGCCGCACGGTGCCGGCCAGCGCGGGGGGCGGCTCCACCACCCGGTAGTCCGCCCCCCACACGATGCGCGTCACGTCGTTGAGCACCAGCAAGAACGCGTAGGTGAGCAGCAGCTGCAGCGTCACGCTGGCGCGGTACAGCCGCCGGAAGAAGGCGTACTCCATCAGCCCGCCCACCGCCGCCACCGCCAGGGGTGCCACCACCACCGCCCACCCGAAGGGCCACTGCCACAGGCGCGTCAGGTGGAAGGTGAAGTACGCCCCCAGCATGTACAGCGCCCCGTGGGCGAAGTTCAGCAGGCCCAGCACGCCCAGGATGATGGTGAGGCCCACCGCGATGAGGAAGATGACCGTTCCCAGGGTGAGCCCGTTGAGAAGCTGAAACAGCACCGTCTCCACGGCCCGGCCTCGCCCCGCTCACTTCACCAGCTTGCACTTGGGCGAAAGAGGC
>DATCLL010000010.1:0-2840 GCA_036563935.1 Limnochordales bacterium
GCCTCGATGACCGCGGGGTAGAAGTTGGCGGCCGCCGTGCCGGAGGTGCACAGGAGAGCCACCGGCTTTCTCGTGGCCCGGGCCAGGCCCAGCGCGAAAAAGGCGGCGCTGCGCTCGTCCACGTGGTGCCACAGCCGAAGCCGCCCCAGCCGGGCGGCCGCCAGCGCCAGCGGGGCGCTGCGGGAGCCCGGAGCCAGGCACAGGTGGTCCACCCCGGCCCTGGCCAGGCCCTCCATGAAGGCCAGCGCGCAGCGGTAGTTGGCCCTGCCCGCGGTCACCGCCGCTCCCCGCCCCCGGCCGCCTGCGCCAGCGCCCGCAGCATCACCTGGTACTTGAGGCGAAGCTCCGCCTGCTCGGCGGCGGGATCGGACTGCTCCACGATGCCGCAGCCGGCAAACAGCGTGGCCCGCCGCCCCTCCACCAGCCCGCACCGCAGGGCCACCCAGAACTCCCCCTGCCCTTCCCCGTCCACCCAGCCGAGCCCGCCGGAATACCACCCCCGCTGCAGGCCCTCGTGGCGGGCCAGCCAGGCCAGGGCGGCCTCCCGGGGCTCCCCTGCCACGGCCGGAGTGGGGTGCAGCCGCTCCACCACCTCCCAGATGGTGGTTCCTGGACGAAGCCTTCCCCGCACGGGCGTGTACAGGTGCTGCAGCGGGCCTGCGGGAACCACCCGGGGCCGATCGGCCGCCTCCAGTTCCCGGCACACAGCCTGCAGGCTGGCCCGCACCGCCCCCACCACCACCTGGTGCTCGTGGAGCTGCTTGGGGTGTTGCAGGCCGTCTTCCTCGGAGTGTGGCAGCAGGGGCAGGCCCCCCTGCAGGCGTTCGGGCGGGGCGGGAGCGGAAGAGGCCAGAGCTCCTGTGAGCACCCGGTCGCCCTGCACGCAGGCCAGGCGTTCGGGGGTGGCCCCCGCAAAGCAGGCGCTGCCCGGCTCCACCGCAAAGACGCATCCCCGGCTCAGCTGCTGGGCCAGCGCCTGCCACAGCCGCACGGGATCAAAAGGGCGCTCGCTTTCCGCCTGCAGGCAGGCGCCCAGCACCACTTTGCCCAGCCTTCCGCAGGCTATCTCCCTCAGGGCGCTTTGCACCCGCTCCGTCCATCCGGCCAGGGCCGACTCGTCCAGGCGCAGGGCCGAACCCGCCGGCGCTCCGGAGGGCAGGTTGCCCGGCAGGCCGTCCGGGCCGGAGCCCGCTACGGGCAAGCTGCCGGGCGGCGTGCGGGAGGGATGGCAGCCCGGGGGCAGGTGCACGGCCTGCACGCGGGCCTGCCAGGCACGGACCAGCTCCTCGGGGTCCGAGTCGGGCTGCACCCAGCCGGCCACCGCCAGCCACCCAGAAGGGCCACACCAGGCCCACAGTAGTTCCGGCCACCAGAACCGGGCATCCCCGAACTCCTGCCACTGCGGGCTCACCGGGCAGGCACGGCAGGCACGGCAGGCACGCCCGGGGTCACCGGCATCGCCCGCCTGCAGGCTTTCGGCGCCCGGTGCAAAGGCAAAGCCACCTACCCACAGGGCCGGAACCGGCCACGCCAGGGCCTCCGCGGCTTGCTGCCCGCCGTCACCTGCCGTGCCGGCGGGCTCCCGGAACACCACCAGGCGCTTCCGCCAGCCCTCCCAGCTGCGCCGCAGCAGGGCAAAGCGGCCCGGGCCGCCGGCGTCGAAGCGGGCACAGGCCCCCGCGGCCACCAGCTCCACCGGGCCGGGCTGCACCGGCGGCTGCTCCCAGCCCCACATGCGCAGCCGCACCCGGGGAGCCAGCCGGGCCCCCCAGGGCCCGTGAAGCAGGCTCCACAGCTGGTCGGGGCCCGCCCCGACCCAGGGCTGCACCCAGCTGACCGGCACCGGAAGGCCCGTTCGCAACGCCACCCGGTGCGCCTGGCGCAGGGCCTCTTCCAAGCTGGCGGCCGTGCAGACCGTCGCCGACACGCCCCCTACCCCACCTTGCCGCTGGCCGCTCCCCAAAGTCTGCTGGCCCGGCCGGCAGGAGCCCCACGGGGCGGGCCGACCGACCAGTCAGTCGGTTGCCTGCCGCCATTATACCAGCCTACACTGCCAGGGGGTGCTGCCCGTGCGGGTGGGGCTCATCGGGTGCGGGGCGCTGGGTTCCGGCATCCTGCGCGCCGTGCGGCAGGGCCTGGCAGGGCCGCAGGTGGAGGTGGTGGCCTGCCTGGTGCGAAGCCGGGTGGAGGCGGCCCGGGCGCTGGCGGGCCCTGGGTGCCGGGTGACCAGCGACCCCGACGCCTTCTTCCGCGAGGCCCTGGATCTGGTGGTGGAGGCGGCAGGGCAACAGGCGGTGCGCCAGTACGGGCAGCGGGCCCTGGCCCGCTGCGACCTTCTGCTCACCAGCTCGGGGGCGCTGGCCGACGACACCCTGCGGCAGGCCCTGGAGCAGACGGCCGCCCGCTTCGGCCGGCGCATCTGGGTACCTTCCGGCGCGGTGGCAGGCCTGGACGGCCTGGGGGCCGCCTGCGTGGGGCCGGTGGAGCAGGTGCTTCACATCACCCGCAAGCCCCCGGCCGCCTGGAGGGGGACCGTGGCCGAGCAGCAGGTGCACCTGCAGGGCCTGCGGGAACCTGCCCTCCTGTACGAAGGAGACGCCCGGGAAAGCGCCCGCCTCTTTCCGGCCAACGTCAACGTCCAGACCTCGGTGGCCCTGGCGGGCCCGGGCTTTGAGCGCCTGCGGGTGCAGGTGATCGCCGATCCTACCATCACCCGCAACACCCACGAGATCGTGGCGCAAGGGCAGTTCGGCCGCCTGCAAATCCGGGTGGAGAACGTCCCCACCGAAAACCCCAAGACGGGCCTGCTCACGGTCTTCTCGGTGGTGCACGCCCTGCGC
>DATCLL010000011.1:0-7726 GCA_036563935.1 Limnochordales bacterium
CCGCCTGATGCGCCGGCTGCCGTTGCCGTCGCCGTGGCTGCGGATGGTGCCGCCGCCACCGCGGCGCGGGCCCGGGCCTGCACATCAGGCCGGGGCGCCAGCATCATCACCATGGCCCGGCCCTCAATGCGGGCAGGACGCTCCACCACCGCCAGGCCGTGCAGCCGGTCGACGAGACCCTGCAGCATGTTTTTGGCCAGGTCGGCATGCACGATCTCCCGGCCCCGGAACCGAACCGTCACCTTCACCTTGTCGCCGTCCCGCAGGAACCGCTCTATGTTGCGGGCCTTGACGTCAAAGTCGTGCTCCTCGATCTTGGGGGTCATGCGGATCTCTTTGACCTGGACTATCTTTTGTCGCTTGCGGGCTTCGCGGTCTTTCTTGCTTTGCTCGTACTTGTACTTGCCGTAGTTCATGATCCGGCAGACCGGAGGGTTCTCATAGGGTGCCACCTCAACCAGGTCCATGTCCCGCTCGTGGGCCAGCCGCAACGCCTCCCGCAGCGGCATCACCCCGAGCTGCTGCCCTTCCGGGCTGACAACCCTGACCTCCCGGGCCCGGATCTCCTCGTTGATACGGAACTCCTGCCGGATGATCCCACCCCCGCGAAGCCCGACGTACCCTCAGCGGTGCGGGCCGATTCTAGCACGGGCGAGCCGTCCCGTCAATGCGGGACGCCGGCCGCCGCCGGAGGCCGGCCCTCGTCCCGCCCGGGCCCGCACCTGCACCACGCCCCGCCAGACCCTGCCCTAAACGCTGCGCTGCTCCACCTCCCGGCGAAGCCGCTGGACAAAGGCCTCCAGGCTCCACCGCCCCAGGTCTCCCTCCCGGCGGTGGCGCACCGCCAGTTCGCCGGTGGCCAGCTCCCGGTCGCCCACCACGGCCATGTAGGGCACCTTCTTGGTCTGGGCGTCCCGGATGCGGTAGCCCAGGGTCTCCGCGCGGTCGTCCACCTCGGCCCGCAACCCCGCCTCCTGCAGGTGGCCGGCCACCTCCCGGGCCCGCTGGCCGTGCCGCTCGGCCACGGGTATGACCCGCACCTGCACCGGCGCAAGCCACACCGGCAACGCCCCTGCGAAGTGCTCCACCAGCATGGCCAGAAAGCGCTCCAGGCTGCCGAACAGGGCCCTGTGGATGACCACGGGCCGG
Source organism: Limnochordales bacterium (assembly GCA_036563935.1). Classification (GTDB taxonomy): domain Bacteria; phylum Bacillota; class Limnochordia; order Limnochordales; family Geochordaceae; genus DATCLL01. Next base: position 1,150 of record DATCLL010000011.1, read on the forward strand.
TGGCGCCGGCCATCCTGGCCCACGTACACCAGGTCGAAGCGTTCGGGGGCCATGAAGTCCAGCTGGATGGTGCCGCACTGCCAGCTGCGCCCCAGGCTGTCCTCCACGTGGAAGTCGATCTTGGGGCCGTAAAAGGCCCCCTCCCCCTCCTGCACCCGGTAGCTGCGCCCGCTCTCCTCCAGGGCCTGGCGCAACGCCGCCGTGGCCTGCTCCCACAGCTCCTCAGGGCCCATGGCGTTGTCCGGCCGGGTGGAAAGCTCCACCCGGTACTGGAAGCCGAAGATGCGGTACATGCTGTCGATGAGGTCCATGATGCGCCGCACCTCTTCGCCGATCTGGTGCGGCGCCACGAAGATGTGGGCGTCGTCCTGGGTGAAGGCGCGCACCCGCTTGAGCCCGTTGAGCACCCCGGACAGCTCGTGGCGGTGCACCAGCCCGAACTCCATCAGCCGCAGCGGCAGGTCCCGGTAGCTGCGCACCTGGCTGGCGTAGATGAGGTACGCGCCCGGGCAGTTCATGGGCTTGATGGCGAAGCTGTCGCCTTCCACCTCGGTGAAGTACATGTTCTGGCGGTAATGCTCGTAGTGGCCCGAGCGCTTCCACAGGGTATCCCGCAGCAGGACCGGCGTCTGAACCTCCACGTAGCCCCGCCGCAGCTGCTCGCGCCGGGAGAACTCCACCAGAACGTTGCGCACGGTTACCCCGTAGGGAAGGTAAAAGGGAAAGCCGGGGCCTTCGTCCACAAACAGGAACAGCTCCAGCTCCCGCCCCAGCCGGCGGTGGTCCCGGCGGGCCGCCTCTTCCAGCATGGCCAGGTGGCGCTCCAGGGCCTCCTGGGTGGCAAAGGCGGTTCCGTAGATGCGGGTGAGCTGGTCCCGGCGGCTGTCGCCCCGCCAGTACGCTCCCGCCAGGCTCAGCAGCCGGAAGTGGCCCAGGCGGCCCGTGCTGGGGACGTGGGGCCCCCGGCACAGGTCCACGAACTCCCCCTGCCGGTACAGGCTCACCACCGGCTCCTGCAGTTCCTCCAGGATTTCCACCTTGTAGCGGTCGCCCCGCTCCCGGAAAAAGCGCAGCGCCTGCTCCCGGGGAACCTCCTCCCGGAGGACGGGCAGGTCCTCCTCCACGATGCGCCGCATCTCCTGCTCGATGGCGGGCAGGTCCTCGGCGGACAGAGGCCGTGGCGGCTGCACGTCATAGTAAAACCCGTCCTCGATGGGCGGGCCGATGGCCAGCCGCGTGCCCGGAAACAGCCGCTGCAGCGCCTGAGCCATGAGGTGAGCCGTGCTGTGCCGGAGCACCTCCAGGCCCACGTCGCTGTCCGGGCCGAACACCTCCAGCCGACCCCCGTCGCCCACCGGCGCGCTCAGGTCCACCAGGCGGCCTTCCAGCCGGGCCACCAGCGCCTGCCGGTACTGCTCCGGCATCACCCGCTGCAGAAGGCTGGCGATGGTCTCCTGCGGCGACGCCTCCACGGTGCGGCCGTCCAGCTGCACCGTGACCCGCCTTGCCGATGGTGCCGCCTGCGCCATGGTCTCAGCCCACCCCTCGTCTCCCGCGCACCCTACGCGTACGCCCGCCAGTCCCGCCCGTCAAGCCGGCCGGGCCACGGGGCCCAGCAGGGCCAGCTGGACCAGCCCCACCAGGAACCCCAACACCGCCCCCAGGGCCTCCAGCCACCGCAGCTCCCGCCCGATGACCCGCAGCAACATGGCCTCGAACTCGCCAGGATCCATCTGGGCGACGCGGCGGGCTACCGCCGGGGCCACCTGCCAGTTCTCCCCCAGGCGGGCCCGCCACCGGTCCATCAAGGCTCGCGCCGCCGCGGGCGCCTCCCTCTCCAGGGTCGTGCGCACGTACCCCACCACCGTATCCCGCACCCGGGAGGGCAGGTAGCGGGCCACGGACTGCTGCAGGCGGTGGTCCACGTAGCCTACCAGAATCTGGACCACCTCCCGCTCGTAGCGGTGATCCTGGAGGGCCTGCAGCAACTCTTCGGGGCGCACCAGCACCTTTTCCACCATGTCGGCCACGCTGCGCGCGATGGCCTGCTGGCGGCGGGGTATGACTCCCTGCAGCACCCACGGAAGCCCGGGGATGCGCACGGGCCGAACGGGCCAGAACAGCAGGCGCACGGCAGCCACGTTGGTGGCCCAGCCCACGAAGGCCGAAAGCAGCGGCACCAGCACCAGGTAGGAGTTCACCGGCTTCGCTCCCCCGCCGACGCCACTGCCTTCGCCGGCCCACCTGCCAGGTCCTATCGGCGGGCAGACGCGCCGCGCCGCTCCGTGCCGGGCGAAGCGCTACAGCGAACCCCTGGGGCTGCCCTGCCGGGTGCGCAGGCAGCGGGGGCAGCCGCGGCAGGTGTGCACCCGCCCCGGGAAGGCGCTGCGCAGGGCCTGCTGCCCGGGATCGTCGCCGTCCAGGTGCGCCACGATGCGCTTGGGCCCCAGGCGCAGCAGCAAACCCACCAGGCCCTCTTCACCGGCGATGGCCGCCGCGGGCTCCCCCGCCCTGGCGGCCACCGGGTCGCCCCACCGGTCCAGCACCTGGTAAGAGCCGGCGGGGTCCCGCAGCACGTGCACCTCGTACACCCTGGGCGCAGGCCCCAGCCACAGGCTGCGCCAGGGGTTCGCCCAGCGCTGTTCCTGGCGTTCGGCGGCCAGCTCGGCCACGGCACTGGCCGCAGCCCGGTCGATGGCCTGGCCGAACTCCTTCACCCGAAAGCGCACAACCCCCTCCAGGGGCACCACCCAGACCCCGGACGGCTCGGCGGGCGGCCCCGCCCCGAGCACCTCCAGCAGGCACCGGCTGATGCGGGACTGCCAGCGCAGCAGGTTTCCCGTCAGTCCCCCCCGCAGGCCGGGCGACCCCGCCAGCCCGGAGCCGTCGACCCCGTCCGGCCAGGGCGGGGCCGCCTCCCCGACGGCCACCGGCGCGGGGCCCGCAGGCTGGGCGCTGCGGCCGTTCGGGTCCGGAGCCGGGCCTTCCACCAGCCGCCTGGCCAGCTGCAGGGCCTTGGGCAGGGAGGAGGGCGGCAGGGCGAGCCTTCTGCGGCGCGCGTGTTGCAGCAGCCGCCGGCTCAGCCACCGCTCGGCCAGAGGGCCCACGGCCACCTCGGCCAGGGCCATGGCCACGTGGCAGCGGACGATGGGAACCCAGGCCTCCCTGCCCCCCGCCTGCCCGCCGTACCGGCAGGCAAAGACGGCCCACCGCCCTACCTGGGACGCCTGCACCTCCAGCTCCACCCCCCGGGGCGCCAGCAGGGCAGCTGCCTGCTGCAGCCGCCCCAGCACCGCCTCCCGCAGGAGCAGGCCGGTGCTCACCCAGGCCAGGGTGGTCTCCAGTTCCACGCCCATCAATGCCGTCCACCGTCCCTGTACAGGCGGGTCGAAGGACCAACGGCGGCGGGCGGGCCGGCAGGATGGCCGTGCGGGCTCTCCAAGCCCGGCTGCGGCCGGGCCCGGGCCTGGGCCATCGCCTGAGCGTACAGGCCGGTGTACTCCACCGCCGTGCGCAGCCACGACCCGTCGAAGCCCATGCAGTTGCGCACGAGGTTCTGCCAGTGCTGGGGATGCCGGAACACGTCGAGGGCCCGGTCCACCGCGTGCAGGAAGTCCTCGGGGGCGGTTCCCCGGAACACAAACCCGTTGCCCATCCCCGTTCCGGTCTCGAAGTCCAGGACCGTGTCGGCCAGGCTCCCCTGGGCACGCACCACAGGAACCGCACCGTACCGCATGGCCATGAGGTGGCCGGTGATCTCGGGCTTCTCCAGGGCCGGCACCAGCACCATGTCGGCGCCCGCGTAGGTGCGGCGGATGCGCACGGGATTGAAGCCCAGCACCACCCCCAGCTGGCCGGGATAGGTCTGGGCGGCCTGCTGGAAGGAGCGTTCCAGATCGGGTTCGCCGCAGCCCAGCACCACCACCCGGACCCGGCGTTCCATGAGGCCGGGCAGGGCATCCAGCAAGAGCCTTGCGCCCCGGCGGTGGGTCAGCTCGCCCACGTAGGCCGCCAGGGGCACGGAGGGAGCCGCCACGATGCCGTCCGCGGAGAGCCCCAGGTCCTGCAGCAGGGCCACCTTGTTGTGGGTTCGGCTGCCGAGCTGGTCGGCGGAAAAGGGGCGGTACAGGCTCCGGTCCCGGGCAGGGTCGCAGCTTTCGGCGTCGATGCCGTGCACCACACCGGTGAGCCGGCCGGCGAGCACCCGGAACAGCCCTTCCAGCCCGTGGCCATGGGGAGCCTCCTGGATCTGCCGGGCGTAGGCCCGGCTCACCGTGGCCAGGGCGTCGGCGTACAGCAGGCCCGCCTTGAGAAAGCTCACCTGGCCGTACAGCTCCAGGGCATCGGGATGGAAGAGGCTGTCGGGCAGGCCGAGAAGCGCCAGCGTCTCCCGACCGAAGCGACCCTGGCGCTGGGCGAGGTAAAAGGTGAAGACGCAGGCGCAGGCAAGACGCCGGTCGCAGGCCCCGGGCAGCTGGCGGGCCAGGAGCGCCAGGGGGCCCGTGGGCCAGTCGTGCAGGTGCAGCACGTCCACCTGCCAGCGGGCCCGTTGTACCAGGTCGGCCACTGCCCGGCAGAAGAAGGAAAAGCGCTCCCCGTCGTCGGGATACCCCGCAGGCTCCTCCCGGTCGAAGAACTCGTAGTTGTCCAGGAGGAAGACGGGCAGGGCGCGCCGGCGGCCCCTGCGGTCCCGCACGGTCGGACGCAGAGCCCGCACGATGGCGGTCAACCTGCGTCCCCCCAGCACCACCGGAAAGTCGCCCAGGGTCCTGCCCCGGGGGGTAGCCCGGCAGCGGGGCAGCACCACGCGGACCTGGTGGCCCAGGGCTGCCAGGGTGCGGGGCAGCCAGAAGCTGCCCCGGGCGGCCGGGCCCGTCCCCGCCAGTCCCTCCACTTCGGGCGTCACCCAAAGGATGCGATAGCGTTCACCCGCCGGCGCGGACCCCGGCATGCGCCCATCACCCGCCGGGAGTAAGCATCCCCATGGCCAACGCCCGGCATAAACCATATGAGCGCACCGGGGCCGACCACTTCATTCCCTGGCGGCCCGTGCCGCCGCTGCCAGCGGTGCCCGAGCATGGGCGCGGCGTGCCCGGAGAGACTCCTGGTGGACAACCCGGAAGGCGGAAGGAGGAGGTTCCCGTTGGCCCAGCTGACCCACCTGGAACTGGAAGAGCTGCGGCACCTCATCGGGGTTCAGCAGCTCACGGTGAACAAGCTGAACGAGTACGTGCGGGATTGCCGGGACCCGCAGCTGAAGGCCCACTTCCAGCACCTGGCCAGCACTTGCCACCAGGATACCCAGCGGCTGATGGGGTTCTTGGGGTAAGCGGCCGGCAGAGACGGGCCGCAGGGCCGGCAGCGATGGGAAAGGCACCACAAGAAACGTTACAACCGCCAGAAGCGTGCGAAATGAGAAAGGGGTGAGGGCTGTGCCCCTCAGCGACAAAGAGATGGCCTCGGACATCCTGGAGCTGCTGAAGCATCGTTGCGTGGGCCTCACCAAGGCCGCCATCGAGTGCTCCAGCTCCGAGTTACGCAACGCGCTCTTTCAGATGCGCCAGCAAAGTGAGCAGGCCCAGTGGGAGCTGTACCGGATGATGGAGCAGAAGGGCTGGTACCTCCCCTCGGGCAAGGCCGAGGCCAACGAGGTGCAGAGGGTGCGCCAGTTCTACCAGGGGATGCCGGCGGGCGTGGGGGCGGCCTACGGGACCGACGGCGGCAACGTGCGCCTGTAAGGGGAAAGGGCGGCGGGCCCGGGCCTGGGACCGGGCTCGGGCCAGGGCCGGGCCGCCCGGCGGGGCCGGGGCCGCGGGGGGCGGGCGGGCGGCGAGAAGGAAAGGGTGCGGCCGGAGGTTGACGGTGCCAGGTTCGGTTCGCTATCATGGGGCTGGCACGGCCCCGTGCCCGGCGAGGCGGCGTAGCCAAGGGGCTAAGGCGGAGGTCTGCAAAACCTCTATTCCCCGGTTCGAGTCCGGGCGCCGCCTCCAGTAACGACGAGGCTTTCCCGAACCCCGGAATGGCAAAACCCCCTTTCTGCCATTCCATTTGCCATTCCACCCGCCCATCTCCCCGACGACCCAGCCGAGTCAGCCTACCCGCGGGTGGCGGATGGGCCTGGCACCCAACAAAAAAGCCCCGACCACGGGGCCTGGGGCATCTCGGGCAGGCAAGCACCCTCGCTTGGCAGCCGAGCAGCTACAAGAGGCAGCGGACACTCTCCACCGGCTTATGGCGCAGGAGGGGGCGTAGACAAACCCTATGCCGTCACCGGCGTGTCGGCAGCTGGCGCTACCGGAGGGTGGCTCGGGCCACGGGGTGGTCAGGGGCGCTTGCTCTACAGCTCGAAAAGGGCCCTCCAGCTTGCCCGCATGGGCTCATACTCAGCGGGGGCCAGCCGTCCGAGGTAGCCCCCGATGCACCGGGGATCCATGGCCTGCAGCTGGTCCAGCAACACCAGGGAGGTACGAGGAAGGCGCTGGCCCAAGTCCGCCCACAGGAGCATCCCCGGCTCGGGCTTCACCGGCGAACCTCCTGGAACTCCCCTCGGGCCTCATCCCAGCGTACGGGTATCATC
>DATCLL010000012.1:0-1881 GCA_036563935.1 Limnochordales bacterium
GGCTGCCGCCTCTGCCCTGTTGGAGCGCCTGCAGGCGGTGGTGGAGGACGCGTGCCGCATGCGGGACGAGACGGTGAGCCGGGCCGAGAAGGACCTGGTGGCCCTGGCGCTGGCGGTGGCGGAGAAGGTGGTGCGCCGCCAGGTGGAGCAGGGCCCCCAGGTGACCCTGGAAGTCCTGCGTTCGGTGCTGCAGTCCCGGCCCTTCGGCGACGGGCAGTGGCGGGTGCGGGTTCGGGTCAACCCCCGGGAGTGGGAGTGGCTCAGCCGAAACTGGCCTTCTCCCGCGGCGGCACAGCGCCCGGTTCAGGTGGAGTGGGTAGCCGACCCGGCCGTAGAACCCGGCGGCTGCATGGTGGACAGCGACCTGGGCACGGTGGATGCCACGCTGTCCACGCGCCTGGCAGCGGTGCGGGCCGCCCTGGAGGGGGACTGAAGCGTGGCCGTAGCCCTGGACCGCCCTGCGCCGCGGTGGGAGCTCTCCCGGTGGCTGCAGCGATTGGAGCGGGCCGGCGACGTGCGCCTGCTGGGACGGGTGGTGCAGGTCATCGGGCTCACCGTGGAGTCGGCCGGGCCGGCGGCTCGGGTCGGGGAGGTGTGCCGGGTCTACCGCCCCGAGCAGCCGCCGCTTCTGGCGGAGGTGGTGGGCTTCCGGGAGGGGCGCACGGTGCTGGTTCCCCTGGGACCGGCGGGCGGGGTGGCACCGGGCAGCCTGGTGGAGAGCCTGGGTGAGCCCATGCGGGTGGGTGTGGGGCCGGCCCTGCTGGGCCGGGTGCTGGACGGGCTGGGCCGGCCCATGGACGGCCGGGGAGAGCTGGCCGTGGAGGCCTACTACCCCATCGACTGCTCCCCGCCCGAGCCCCTCGCCCGCAGTCCCATCCGCCACCCGTTGAGCGTGGGGGTACGGGCCATCGACGCCTTCGTCACCTGCGGGCGGGGCCAGCGGGTGGGGATCTTTGCCGGAAGCGGCGTGGGCAAGAGCACCCTTCTCGGCATGATGGCCCGGGGCACCGAGGCCGACGTGGTGGTGGTGGCCCTGGTGGGCGAGCGCGGGCGGGAGGTGCGGGAGTTCATCGAGCACGACCTGGCCGACGGCCTGGAACGCAGCGTGGTGGTGGCAGCCACGTCGGACCAGCCCGCGATGGTGCGGGTGAAGGCCGCCTTCGTGGCCACCGCGGTGGCCGAGTACTTCCGGGACCAAGGCCTGGACGTGCTGCTTCTCATGGATTCGGTGACCCGCTTTGCCTACGCGCAGCGGGAGGTGGGGCTGGCCGCCGGTGAGCCCCCCACCACCCGGGGCTATCCCCCTTCGGTTTTCGCCCTGCTGCCCAGGCTCCTGGAACGGGCCGGCACGGCCCGGCGGGGCAGCATCACCGCCTTTTACACGGTGCTGGTGGACGGCGACGACCTCAACGACCCGGTGGCGGACTCGGTGCGCTCCATCCTGGACGGCCACGTGGTGCTGAGCCGTTCCCTGGCCGAGCGCAACCACTACCCTGCCATCGACGTTCTGGCCAGCGTCAGCCGGCTCATGAACGCCGTGGCCTCGCCCGAGCACCGCCGGGCGGCCGCCCGGCTGCGGGAACTCCTGGCGGTCTACCGGGACATGGAGGATCTCATCCACATCGGAGCCTACCAGGCCGGCTCAAGCCCTGCCGTGGACCAGGCCATCGAAGCCCGTGAGCCCATCGTGCGCTTCTTGCGCCAGGAGGTGGACGAGCGCGCCCCGTGGGGTGAGACCATCCAACAGCTGCAGGCCCTGGCGGCCCGGTTTGGAGGCCAGGCGTGAGGCGCTTTCGCTTTCGTGCGGAAAGGCTGTTGCGCATGCGCCACCAGCGCCTGCGCATGGAGCAGGTGGCGCTGGCCCGGGCGCTGGCGCGCCAC
>DATCLL010000013.1:0-9487 GCA_036563935.1 Limnochordales bacterium
GCGGACGTGGTCACCCTGCACTGCCCGCTCACGCCCGAGACCCGCCACCTGCTGGGAGCGGCGCAGCTGGCCCGCATGAAGCCCACCGCGTACCTGGTCAACACCAGCCGGGGGGAGCTGGTGGACGCCGACGCCCTGGCCGAGGCGCTGCGGTCAGGCAAGCTGGCCGGCGCTGCCCTGGACGTGCTGCCCCAGGAGCCGCCCCCTGCCGGCCACCCGCTCCTTTCCCTGGACAACGTGGTGGTGACCCCCCACGTGGCGTGGTACTCCGAGGACTCCCTGGTAGAGCTGCGCACCAAGGCCGCGCAGCAGGTGCGGGAAGTGCTTTTGGGCGGGTCGGCCCGTTACCGGGTCGCCTGAGAAGCCGGCCTGCCGGCGGGCGGGCCGGCTGGCGGGAAGGGGGGTTGGGCGTGTCGGACCTGTTCCGGCTCGACGGCAGGGTGGCCGTGGTAACCGGGGCCACCAGCGACATCGGCCAGGCCATCTCCCGGACCCTGGCACAGCTGGGTGCCGATCTGGCCCTCACCAGCCGGGAGGCGGCCCGGCTTGTCCCGCTGGCCGAGGAGGTTCGGCGCATGGGGCGCAGGGCCTGGACCTTCTCCCTGGACCTGGCCGACGTAAACCAGGTTCAGGAGGTCTTCGGCGCCATCGTGGCTGCCTGCGGGCGCATCGACGTGCTGGTGAACAACGCGGGCACCATCCTGCGCCGGCCTTCCCTGGAGATGACGGCGGCGGAGTGGGACGAGGTGATGAACGTCAACCTCCGGGGGGCCTTCTTTGCCTGTCAGCAGGCTGCCCGCGCCATGCGGGCCGCAGGCCGCGGCGGCAAGATCGTGAACATCAGTTCCACCCACGGCATGGCCGCTTTCCCGGAGCGGGCTGCCTATGCGGTGAGCAAGGCCGCCCTGAACCACCTCACCCGGGTGCTGGCCCGGGAGTGGGCGCCGTACGGCATCTGCGTGAATGCGGTGGCACCCACCACCACCCGCACCCGCACCCGGGAACCCCTTCTGGCGGATCCCGAGACGTACCGTCGTCTGGTAAGCCGTATCCCCATGGGGCGGCCGGCCGAGCCGCCGGACATCGTGGGGGCCGTGGCCTTCCTGGCCAGCCCGGCGTCGGACTTCATCACCGGGCAGGTCCTGGCGGTGGACGGCGGCCAGACCACGGGGTAGGCATGCCCTCGGCCCGTGGGGCCTGTGGGGCTACGGCTACCGTTCCCGGCAAAGGAGACGCAGCACGCCATGCTGACGACGAGCCTCGGGTTCTGGGCCATCCCGGTGTCGAACGGCCTGGAAGAGGCGCTGCGCCTTGGATAGGCCCGGGCCGGCGCAGCGCCTGCACGCCTTCACCAGCCGCACCTTCGCCGCCATCGTGGCCCTGGCCGTGGTGGCGGGCCTGGTGGTTCGGGGCCCGTGGGAGGCGGTGCTGCCGTATCGGGGGCCGCTTTTGGCCTTCAACGTCTTTGCGGTGTCGGTGGGGATCCGCTGGCGGGACCTGAGCGGCCTTCGGCGACTGGGGCGCTTCGCGGCGGGGCTGTACGGGGTGATGTTCCTGGTGACCCCGGCCTTGGCGGTGGCGGTGGGTCGGCTGTGGCTGCGGGACGACCCGGCGCTGGCGCAGGGATTGCTGCTTCTGGCCAGCATGCCGGCCGGAGCCATGGCGGCCGTCTGGACAGGCCTGCTGGGGGGCAACACGGGGCTGAGCCTTACCGCGGTGGGCCTCACCACCCTTACCTGCGGGGTAGTGACGCCCCTGGTGCTGCAGCTGTTCGGGGGGGCGGTGCTGGCGGTTCGGGTAGACTCGCTGGCCCGCAACCTGGCCGTGAACGTGGGGCTGCCGGCCCTGGCCGGCCTGCTGGCCGGCAACCGCTGGCCACAGGCGTTCCGGCGGGCCAGGCCCTGGATGGGGCTGGCCCTGCAGCTGAGCATCGTGGCCATCGTGGGAGCCACGGCCTTCGAGGAGGAGCCCATGTTGAGCTCGCCGGCGGCCCAACCGGTCTTGGCCCGCCTGGTGGCGGTCTGCGCCGGATACCTGTTGGCCCTCATGGGGCTGGGCAGCCTGGCTTCCCGGGCGATTTCGGCCGACCCGGCCGACCGGATCTCCCTTGCCCTGTCCGTGGCGCTGCGCAACAACAACGCGGCGGTTCTCCTGGCCGCCGCCTACCTGTCCGCCCGGGCGGCCTTACCCAGCATCGTCATGCTCCTCATCCAGCAGCCCCTGGTGTGGCTGGCGGCAAAGGCCGCGGCGGCCGTCAAGCCGGCTCCGGCCCGCGCCGACCCAGGAAGGTGGCGCCAGCAGGGGAGGAGCGGGTGAGAGATGGCTGGATGGCTGTGGGGCCGGAAGCGGGCGGGCCGGACAGCTTCTTCCGAACGGGAGCGGCTCAACGCTGACCTGCTGCAGCTGGGCGAGGTGCTGCGGGCGGTGGCCGACCTGCAGCTGCAGCACGAGCCGCGCCCGTGGGGCAGCGAGGCCGGCAGGCAGCTGGCAGGCTTGCTGGAGAGCGCATGCGGCCGCCTGGCGGGCCTGTTGAGGGAGGCAGCGCTGTCCTTGAGCGGCGGAGTGGCCCGGGTGGTCTCCATCGACTACCTGGAGAAGCTTCAGCAGACAGCCCGGGTCCAGGCCCAGACGCTGCAGTCCATCGCCGCTGCCGCCCAGGAGGTGCAGTCGGCCGCCCAGCAGGTGGCGGCCACGGCCCAGGCCAGCGCGGACAAGATGTCCAGGGCCGGCGAGCAGGCCCAAAGCAACCACCGGGTGGTGGAGGAGGCCCTGACGGGCCTGCAGGACGTGGCACGGCTGCAGGCGCAGCTGGAGGCCCAGTCCGAGGCCCTGCGCCAGCAGGCCGCGGATGCTTCCAAGATCGTGCAGCTCATCAACAGCATCGCCGACCAGACCCGGCTGCTTGCCCTCAACGCGGCCATCGAGGCGGCCCGGGCAGGGGAAAGCGGCCGGGGCTTCGGCGTGGTGGCGGACGAGGTGGGCAAGCTGGCCCAGCAGACCCAGCAGGCCGTCCACGACATCGCCCAGCGCATCCAGGCCACCCAGGCCGACTCCGCCCGGGTGAGCGAGGCGGTGCGCCAGCTGTCCGAGCACACCCGCCAGGTCATGGCCCGCTCGGCCCAGGCCCGGGAGGGGCTGGAGGCCATCATGGGGGTTGTGGAGGCCGCCTCCCGGGAGATCGCCCAGGTGGCGCACCTGGTGGAACGCCACTCCGCCGCCACCGAGCAGATCACCTCCCAGGTGCAGGAGGTGGCCCGCCTGGCGGAACAGACCGACGCCACCGCCGCGCAGGCCGCCGAGGCCCTGGTGGAGGCGGGCCGAACCCTGGAGCAGCTGCGCCAGGTGCTGGACCGGGTACGCCTGCCCCTGGAAGACCGGGACCTCATCGCATTGGCCCGCACCGACCACCTGCTGTGGAAGTGGCGCCTGTACAACCTGCTGGCCGGGCGCATGGAGGTGGATCCCCAGGCGGTGGCCGACCACCGGACGTGCCGGCTGGGCCGCTGGTACTTCGGGGTTCAGGAACGCCTGGGACACCTGGACAGCTTCCGGGCCATGGACGCGCCCCACCAGGAGGTGCACCGGCGGGCCCGGGAGGCGGCCCAGCGCTGGCGGGAGGGGCGCCGGGAGGAGGCCCGCCAGGCGGTGCGGGCCATGGAGGAGGCATCGGCCAGCCTGCTTGCCCTCCTCGACCGGCTGGAGGAGGACCTGCGCCGGGGCTGAGCCGAACGCCCGTACGCCTGGGGCCTGCCGCCGGAAGCCCCGGGGGCCCTTCAGCCGGCCAGCTCCTTCAGCGCCCTGTCCGCGGCCTGCAAGGTACGTTCCACCTCTTGGGGCCCGTGGGCGGCGCTCAGGAACCACACCTCGTAGGGCGAAGGCGGCAGCAGGATGCCCTGCCGCAACATGGCCTGGAAGAACCGGGCAAAGCGGCGGCCGTCGCAGCGGGCCACCCCTGCGAAATCCGTCACGTCGGGTTCCTCGGTGAAGTACAGGCAGACGGCGCCGCCCTTCTGGTGCACCACCGCGGGCACACCCCACCGGCGGGCCCGCTCCCGTACCCCCTGCGCCAGCTGCCTGCCCAGCTCTTCCAGGCGGGCGTACAGTTCGGGCTGGCCGGTGAGCACCCGGACGGCGGCCAGCCCTGCTGCCACCGAAGCCGGGTTGCCGGCCCAGGTTCCGTCCTGGTACACCGGGCCTTTGGGCGCCACCAGGTCCATGAGCCGGGAAGGCCCCGCATACGCCCCGATGGGCAGGCCGCCGCCCACCAGCTTCCCGAAGGTGATGAGATCCGGAACCACGCCCAGCTCCCGGTACACCGCTCCGGGGCGGAACCGAAAGGCCGTGATGACCTCATCGAAGATGACCAGGGCGCCCGCCCGGTGGGCCTGTTCCACCACCGTCTCCAGGAAGCCCGGCCTGGGCAGCACCAGCCCGAAGTTGCCCACCACCGGCTCCACCAGCACGCAGGCCATGTCCCGGCCTGCCCTGCGGACCGCTGCCGCAAAGGCCTCGGGGTCGTTGTAGGGCAGCGAGAGAACGTCGGCCTTGACCCCGTCGGGCACCCCCGCGCTTTCATCCAGCCCCAGCGTGGAGGCCCCCGACCCCGCCCCCACCAGCACCGCGTCGAAGTGGCCGTGGTAGCTGCCGTCGAACTTCACCAGAAGCCTGCGTCCCGTGGCCGCCCGGGCCAGGCGCACGGCGGTCATGACGGCCTCGGTGCCGGAGGCGGTGAACCGCACCCGCTCCACCACCTCGGGTGCTGCGGCCTTCAGCGCCTCGGCCAGCAGCACCTCCCCGGGATGGCAGGTGCCGAAGAGGGTGCCGCCGGCGGCGGCCTCCTGGATGGCCTCCCGCAGGGCCGGATGCCCGTGGCCCAGGATGAGGGCCCCGAAGCCCTGCACGTAGTCGATGTAACGCCGCCCGTCCACGTCCACCAGATAGGCTCCTTCCCCCCGCACCATGAAGGGGGGAGCTCCCCCGCCCACGGCCTCCAGGGAGCGGCTGGGGCTGTTGACGCCGCCCACGATGACCTGCTCGGCGCGGCGAAACCACTGCCGGGAATGCTCTCCCACCGGGATGTCCGTGGGCGGCGTGCAGGAAGAAGCTGGCGGTTGCACCCTGGCTGACCTCCTCTGGCGTGTTGCGCCCTCCGGCATTGGACGCCGGGCAGGGGGGCGCCTGCTGCCGGCGAAGCTTCCAGGCCGCCGGGCCGTACGGCGCCGCCGGGCCGTACGGCCCCAGCCCGGCTGAGGAGGCGTGCGCGGTGCCGGATACCCACGCACCGGACGGGGACAACCTGACCCGGTGGCTGGAGGAGCTCTCCCAGGCGGTGGCCATCTCGGGCCACGAGCAGGAGCTGGCCCGGTGGGTGGCCGAGCGGCTGGGCAGCTGGTGCGACGAGGTGCGCCAGGACCCCCTGGGCAACGTCATCGGGGTGCGCCGGGCCCGCCCCTGGAAGGATGCCCCTTGCCCGCCCCGGGTGATGCTGGCCGCGCACCTGGACGAGGTCGGCCTGGTGGTGAGCCGCATCGAGCGGGGCGGGTTCCTGCGGGTGCTGCCCGTGGGCGGGGTGAACCCGCAGGTGCTCATGGGCCTGGTGGTGCAAGTGCACACCCGGGAAGGAGCCCTGCCGGGCGTGGTGGGGTTCTTGCCCCCGCACCTTCTGTCCAGGGAGGAGATGGGCCGCTTTCCCCGGTGGGACGACCTGTTCGTGGACACGGGCCTTCCCGAGGAACAGGTGCGCGCCCGGGTGGGGGTAGGCGACCTGGTCAGCGTGCGGCCCTGCAGCCTGCGGCTGTTGGGCGGCCGCCTTGCCGGCAAGGCCCTGGACAACCGGGCCGGGGTGGCCGTGCTGCTGGAGTGCATGAGCCGCCTGGCCCGCATGGGCCACGCCGCGGAGGTGTATGCGGTGGCGACGGTGCAGGAGGAGGTGGGCCTGCGGGGCGCCGTCACGGGCACCTTCGGCGTCGTCCCGGACGTGGGGGTGGCCGTGGACGTCACCTTCGCGCGCCAGCGGGGGGTGGGGGAGTCGGAGGCTCCCGCGGAGCTGGGCCGCGGTCCGGTGGTGGCCCGGGGGGCCAACATGCACCCGAAGGTGACCCAACGCCTGCTGGAGGTGGCCCGCGCCCACGGCGTTCCCCACCAGGTGGAGGTCATCCCGGGCCGCTCGGGCACCGACGCGTGGGCCATGCAGGTGAGCCGGAGCGGGGTGGCCACGGGGCTGGTCTCCGTCCCGCTTCGATACATGCACAGCCCGGTGGAAGTGGTGGACGTGGAGGACGTTCGCCAGGCGGGCCGGCTTCTGGCCCACTTCTGCGCCGAACTGGACGCGGAGTTCGCCCGCAGCCTGCTGGACTGGGGGGTCGGGGCATGACGCAGGCCCAAGCGGCGCCACAGCCGCAGGCGCAGCGGCCGCTGCAGCCGCAGCCCCAGCCGTCGCCCCCCGGGCAGGCCCCTTCGGAGCGCTTTTCCCGGCTGCGGGAGTGCCTGGAGCTGTTGTGCCCGCTTCCCGGGGTGAGCGGGTTCGAGGGGCCCGTGCGGGAGCGGGTGGCGCAGCTGATCCGGCCTTTCGTGGACCGGTGGGAGACGGACCCGCTGGGCAACCTGCTGGCCTGGCGCTACGGGCCCGACGGCCCCCAGCAGCCGGGCCCGGTGGTCATGCTGGCCGCGCACATGGACGAGGTGGGGCTGGTGGTCAGCGGGTTCGAGGGGGATGGAACGCTGCGGGTGCGCCCCGTGGGCGGCCTGGATCCGCGGGTGCTGGTGGGCAAGGCCGTGCGGGTGGGAGCCTCCCGGTTGGCCGGGGTGATCGGGGTGCGGCCGATACACCTGCAGAAGCCGGAGGAGCGCCGGCGGGCGCCGGAGCCGGAGGCGCTGGTGGTGGACATCGGGGCGGCCGGCCGGGAGCAGGCCGAGCAGGCGGTGCAGGTGGGCGACCCCGTGGTGTTCGAGGCCCCCTTCCTGGTGCTGGGGGAGCGCAGGGTGCTGGCCAAGGCGCTGGATGACCGGGTGGGCTGCTGCGTGCTGGTGGAGCTTCTGCGGGAGCGCTACCCGGTCACCGTGGTGGCTGCCTTTACCGTGCAGGAGGAACTGGGCCTGCGGGGGGCCCAGGTGGCCGCTTTTCGTGCTGACCCCCACCTGGGCCTGGTGCTGGAAGGCACCGTGGGCGCCGACGTGGCGGGGGTGGAACCTCACCATGAAGTCACCCGCCTGGGAGCGGGCCCTGCTCTCAGCGTGCTGGACCAGGCCTCCATCGCCTCGCCCCCGCTGGTGGCGGCCCTGGTGCGGGTGGCAGGCCGCAGGGGGATTCCCTTCCAGTGGCGGCGCACCGGAGCCGGCGGCAACGACGCCGGGGCCATTCACGTGAGCCGGGCGGGCGTTCCCACGGCCAGCGTCTCGGTGCCCTGCCGCTACATCCACGGCCCGGCGGCCGTCTGCGACCTGGCCGACGTGGAGGCGGCCGTGGAGCTGGTGCAGGGCTTCCTGCAGGAGGAGGCGGCGCCGCTTTTGCAGCGGTGGCGCCGCCATGGCAGCGAGGGGGGATGACGGCGATGCAGGGCGAGGCCCCTGCCCGGGACTCCCTGGCCGAGGCCATCCGGCGCCTGGCGGAGCTGGTGGGCCCCT
Source organism: Limnochordales bacterium (assembly GCA_036563935.1). Classification (GTDB taxonomy): domain Bacteria; phylum Bacillota; class Limnochordia; order Limnochordales; family Geochordaceae; genus DATCLL01. The sequence goes on from DATCLL010000013.1 coordinate 7,624, forward strand.
CCGGGCGGGAGGAGGCCGTGCGGGAGGCCATCCGGGAGCAGCTTTCGGAGCTGGCCGACCGGGTGTGGTCCGATCCCCTGGGCAACCTCTTCGCCCGCAGGGAGGCCTCCCGGCAGGGCGGCGCCGGTGGACGGCGGGTGATGGTCACCGCCCACATGGACGAGGTGGGCATCATGGTGACCCATATCGACGAAAAGGGCTTTTTGCGCTTTGCACCCGTGGGAGGTCTTTCGCCCTCCCTTCTGGTGGGCCAGCACGTCCGCTTCGTCGGGGGCGTCACCGGGGTGGTGGGCCGGGAACCGGAGGAGGAGGGAAAGGACCTCCGGCACGGCCAGCTGTTCGTGGACATCGGGGTGAACAGCGCCGAGGAGGCCAACCGGCTGGTGCAGGTGGGCGATGCCGCCTGCCTGTGGCGGCCGGTCCAGCGCCTGGGGCAGCGCCTGTCGGGCAAGGCCATGGACGACCGGGTGGGCTGCGTGGTGGTGCTGGAGGCGCTGCGCCGCCTGGCCGAAAGCCCCCACGAGGTGGTGGCCGTCTTCACTGTCCAGGAGGAGGTGGGCACCCGCGGAGCCCGGCCGGCAGCCTTTCAGGTAGCCCCGGAGCTGGCCCTGGCGGTGGACGTGACCCCCGCCGCGGACACCCCCAAGGCCCGGCCGCTGCCGGTGGCCCTGGGCAAGGGGGTGGCCATCAAGGTGAAGGACAACTCCGTCATCTCCCACCCCGGGGTGCGCCGCTGGATGGTGGAGGTGGCGGAGCGACACGGCATCCCGCACCAGCTGGAGGTGCTGGACTTCGGAGGGACGGACGCCGGCGCCATCCACACCACCCGGGAGGGCGTCCCCTCGGGGGTGCTGTCCATTCCCACCCGCTACCTCCACACCCCCGCGGAGACGGTGGACCTGGAGGACGTGGAGGCAGCAGTGAAGCTTCTGGTGCGGCTGCTGCAGGAGCCTGCTCCCTTCTGACGACGGGCAGGCGGCAGGCGAGCGCCGGAAGGCGGCCTGGGACAGGGCGGTTTTGGGCGGCTTTTGGGTGGTGACGGCCCTTGGACCTGGAGCTGGCAGGAAAGGCGGCGCTGGTGAGCGGCGCAAGCCGGGGCATCGGCAAGGCCATCGCCGCCGCCCTGGTGCGGGAGGGCTGCCGGGTGCTGCTGGTGGCCCGCACCCCGGGACCATTGGAGGAGGCCCGCCGGGAGCTTGCGGGCCTGGGGGGCCAGGTGGAAGCGTGGGCGGCCGACGTTACCGTTCCCGCCCAGGTGGAGCAGGCGCTGGAGGCAGCCCGCCGGCACTTCGGCGGGCTGGACATCGTGGTGCACAATGCGGGAGGGGCCGGCGGCGGCGGGCTGTTTGAGACCACCGACGAGCACTGGCAGGCCGCCTGGGAGCTCAACGCCATGGCCGCTATCCGGCTGGTGCGGGGGGCGGTGCCCCTCATGCGTCAGCGGGGCGGCGGGGCGGTGGTTCTGGTGGCTTCCATCTGGGGACGGGAGGCCGGCGGGCGCATCGCTTACAACGCCGCCAAGGCGGCCGAGATCAGCATCGCCAAGCAGCTGGCCCGGGAACTGGCGCCCCTGGGCATCCGGGTCAACAGCGTGGCCCCCGGCTCCATCTGGTTTCCCGGCGGCTCCTGGGATCGCCGCCTGAAGGCGGACCCCGAAGGAATGCGCCGGTTTGTGGAGCAGGAGATTCCCTCCGGCCGCTTCGGGCGGCCGGAAGAGGTGGCGGACGTGGTGGCCTTCCTGGTCTCCCCCCGGGCCCGCTGGGTGACCGGCGCCTGCGTGCCGGTCGACGGCGGCCAGGGCCGCTCCAACATCTGAGAGGTGGCGGACGCGGCAGGCGGCCCCACCGCCCCTGCCGCCCACCGG
>DATCLL010000014.1:0-11170 GCA_036563935.1 Limnochordales bacterium
ACCAGGTAGCCCACCATGCCCATCCTGAAAGCCTGCCAGCCGGCCCGGTCCGGGTTGCAACCCGCGATGCCCGCCGCCGCGTAGGCGCTGAGGGCCACCGGCGGGGTGATGTCCCCGATGACGGCGAAGTACAGCACGAACATGTGGGCCGCCAGCTCGTCAAAGCCCGCCTTCACCAGGGCCGGCGCTCCCAGGGTGGCCACCAGGATGTAGGAGGCGGACGGCGGCATCCCCAGGCCCAGGATGAGGCTGGCCACGGCGATGCCCAACAGGAGCACCAGCTGGTTGCCCGCGGCCACGTCCACCATGAAGCTGGAGAACTTGACGCCCAGCCCCGTGAGGTTGGTGATGCCCACCAGGATTCCCGCCACCGCGGTGGCGGTGGCCACGGGAACGGCGCTTCGGGCCCCTTCCTCCATCCCCTGCAACAGGCGCTGCACCGCCGTGCGCCGGTCGGGCATGAGCCCCATGACGGCCACCAGCAGCACGATGGCCCAGAAGGCCGCGTGGGCCGCCGACCAGCCCCGCACCAGCCCGAAGATGAGCAGGGCCGGGGAAAGGAGCACCGGCCAGCGGGCGCGCAGAGAGGCCGCCACGTCCGGCAGCTGGCTGCGGGGCAGGACCTCCAGGGCACGCTTGTGCGCGCGCAGGTGCACCGTGAGGTACAGGGAGACATAGAAGAGAACGGCCGGAAGCAGGGCCGCTCCGGCCACCCGGCTGTACTCCACGCCCAGGTAGTCGGCCATGATGAAGGCCACCGCAGCCATGACGGGAGGCATGACCATGCTGCCCACGCCGGCGGCCGCCGCAATGGCCGCTGCCTCCTCCGGGCGATACCCCGTGCGCACCATGAGGGGGATGGTGTAGGGGCCCGTGGTGAGGACGTTGGCCGCCGGAGACCCCGTGATCATGCCCATGAGAGCGCTGGCGAAGATCCCAGCCTTGGCCGCCCCTCCCCGCAGGTGGCCGGTGAGGCGCAGGGCCACGTTGATGAACAGCTCCCCCGCGCCCGACACGCTGAGCACGCTGCCAAACACGATAAACAAAAGGATGAAGGCCGCAGAGACACCCAGGATGGGCCCGTAGATGCCGTCTGCGGACAGGTACAAAAACGATGTCAGCCGCGCCAGGCTGTACGGCCGGTGGCCCAGGTAGCCCGGGATGAGGTGCCCGAACAACCCGTACGCCAGGAAGGCCACCGCCACCAGCGCCAGGCCCCGGCCCGCCGTGCGGCGGGTGGCCTCCAGCACCGTCACCACCAGCAGGGCCGCCAGCCCCATCTCCAGGGGGCTGGGAACGCCCAGCCCGAACCCCCGGCTGGCCTCGGTGGCCAGCACGTAGGCCGAGGGAACGGCCGCCGCCGCGGCCATGGCCAGATCCCACACCCGCACCCGGCGGTCCTTCCCCACAGGGTGGGTCAGGTAGGCCAGCGAGCCCAGCAAAAGCCAGTGGGTGACCCGCAGGCTCAAGGTGGAGCTGGCCCCGAAGGCGGCCACCCACAGCTGGTGGACCCCCGCCGCCAGGGCCAGCAGGCGGGGCGCCAGGGCCAAAAGCCCCCCGGCGGCCCCGCTCTTGCCCGTCATGTCCCGGCTTCCTCCCGCCCGTTGCGGGCCGCCTGGCGGATGGCCCGCACGATCTCGGGATAGGCGCCGCAGCGGCACAGATTGCCGGACAAGTAGCGCCGTATCTCCTCCTCGTCGGGGTCCGGGTTTTCCCGCAACAGCTGCAGGCCCGTCAGGATCATGCCGGGGGTGCAGAACCCGCACTGGAAGGCCCCGCAATCCACAAAGGCCTGCTGCAGCGGGTGCAGCTTCTCCCCCGAGGCCAGCCCCTCCACCGTCTGGATCTCCGCCCCATCGGCCAGGGCGGCCAGGTACAGGCAACTGGAGATGGCCAGGCCGTCCACCAGCACCGTGCACGTGCCGCACAGGCCCTGGCCGCAGCTTTCCCGGACGCTGCCCACCTGCCCCGTGCGGCGCAGCACATCCGCCAGCGTCTCAAACGCCCGCACGGCCATCTCCACCGGCCGGCCGTTCAACCGGAACCGGATGGTGCGAAAAGCGCCGGCGCCGTTCGGGCCGCTCATTGCCCCGCCTCCTCACCCTTCCTCGCCTTCCTGGGAACCCGCCCCGCCGGACCGGCGGAGGGCCGCAAGCAACCGCTCGGGGGTGATGGGAAGCTCCCGGATGCGCACCCCCACCGCGTCGTAGATGGCGTTGGCCACCGCGGCGGAGACGGCGAAGGTTCCCGTCTCCCCCACCCCCTTGGCCCCAAAGGGCCCGTGGCGATGCGGCATCTCCACCAGCACCGCCTCCACCACCGGCGGCACGTCGCCGAAGCCGGGGATCTTGTAAGCGGCCAGGCTGGCGTTCACCACCTGGCCCTGTTCCAGCACCATCTCCTCCATGAGGGTCATGCCCAGCTGCATGAGGCTGGCGCCGTTGAGCTGGGTGCGGACGATGGCCGGATTGATGGCCCGGCCCACGTCGGCGGCGTTCACCAGCCGCAGCACCCGCACCCGGCCGGTGTAGGTGTCCACCTCCACCTCGGCGCCGCAGCCCCCCACCATCCAGAAGGGGGTGATCTCCTCCGACTGCCCGGTCTCGGGGTCCGGCTTGGCGTAGGGGGGCAGGTAGGTTCCCGTGCCCACCAGGGTGCCGGCCTGCATGCCGAAGCGGTGCACCATCAGCTCCTTGAAGGACAGGGACTGCCCCCCGGGCGCCCACACGGCGCCGTCCCGCACCACCAGCTGCTCCGCATCCGCCTCCAGCGCCCGGGCCGCGATGGCCAGGAGTTGGTCCCGCACCTGTTCGGCCGCCTGCTTGACCGCGTTGCCCATGTGAAACAGGGACCGGGAGCCCAGGGTGGCCATGTCGTAGGGCGTGACGTCGGTGTCGGGGTGGACCACCCTCACCTGCTCGGCCTGCAGGCCCAGCGTCTCGGCCGCAATCTGGGCCAGCGCCGTGTCGGAACCCTGCCCCATGTCCACGGTGCCGGCCAGCACCGCCACGCTCCCGTCGCCGTACAGCACCACCGTCGCGCAGGAGGTGGTGGGCGCCACGCAGGCCTTGAGCCCGATGGCGATCCCCCGCCCCCTGCGGTAGCGGCCGCTGCCCCGCTCCAGGGGCTTGTCCCACTCCATGGCCTTCGCCAGGGCCTCCAGCACCTCACGGGTGGCGGTGTCGGTGAGGGGGGTTCCCGTGGCGTGGGGCTGGCCGTTGCTCAAAAGGTTGATGCGGCGGAACTCCACCGGATCCATCCCGAGCCGGTGGGCGATGATGTCCGTGTGGCTCTCATAGGCCCACACCAGCTGCGGGATGCCGAACCCCCGCAACGCCCCTGTCGGCGGCCGGTTGGTGTAGACCACGTAGGAGTCGATGCGCACGTTTTCGATGTCGTAGGGCCCGCTGGCGGTGAAGCCCGACTTCTGGGTGACCCGGGGGCTGATGTCCGCGTAGGCGCCCCCGTTCCACCACACCTCGCAGGCCCTGGCCACGATGCGCCCGTCCCGGGTGACCCCGGAGCGGATGCGGAAGGTGGTGGGGTGGCGGGTGATGGTGAGGAACTGCTCCTCCATGCTCAGGGTGATCTTCACGGGCCTGCCCGCCAGCAGGCAGCAGGCCGCCGCGAGGGCCTCCAGCTTGATGTACAGCTTGGCGCCGAACCCCCCGCCCAAAAAGGCGGTGCGCACCCGCACCCGGTTCTCCGGCCAGCCCAGAAGGCGGGCCACCTCGCTGCGGACGAAGGAGGGGCTCTGGGTGGCCGTGTAGATGACCAGCCGGTCCGGCCCCTCGGGGTGGGCCAGGCAGACGAAGGGTTCCAGGGGGAGGTGGGCCGTCTGCTGGGTGCGGAAGACGTCCTCGAAGACGTAGTCCGCCCTGGCGAAGGCCTCCTCCACGTCACCCCGGCGCAGGTGGTACTCCATGGCCACGTTGGTGCCGGACCGGCCGGCCAGGTGCTTCAGGTCGGCGAAGGTGGTGGCCGGGCGGATCACCTCGTGCACCAGGGGCGCCCCCGGGCGGGCCGCCTCCAGCTCGTCGAAGACCGCCGGCAGCTCCTCGTACTCCACCTCCACCAGGGCGGCGGCCTCCTCCGCCACGTGCGGGTCTTCGGCCAGCACCACCGCCACGGGATCCCCCACGAAGCGCACCTTGTCCAGGGCCAACACGGGCTGGTCGTGGAACGCCGGGCCATAGTGGGGGTCGGGCATGACCCGCAGCACGTCCTGGCCCGTGATGACCGCATACACGCCCGGCTGCGCCCGGGCCCCCGAGGTGTCCAGCCGCCGGATGCGCCCGTGGGCCACGCTGCTGCGGACGATCTTCCCGTGCAGCATGCCGGGTACCGCGACGTGGTAGACGTACTCAGCAGAACCCGAGACCTTGGCTCGGCTTTCCAGGCGCGGCACGGACCGGCCCACCTGGCCCACCTGCTGGCCGACCTGCGTCAGCGTAGCCATTCAGCGACCGCCCCCCACCAGCGCCTGCTCCAGGGCCTCACGCACGTGGACCCGCACCATCTCCCGCTTGTACTCCGCCGAACCCAAAAGGTCGCTCACCGGCTGCACCTCGCCTGCGGCCGCCTGCGCGGCCGCCTCCAGCACCGCCGGCGAGGGCCGCTCGCCGTTGAGCAGCGTCTCGGCGCGGCTGATCCGCACCGGCCGCTCGGTGCAGGCCCCCACCGCCAGGCGCACCTGGCTGAACTGGCCCCCTTCCAGGCGGAAAAAGACCGCCACGCCCACCGCCGGCCAGTCCTCGGCGGACAGGTAGCAGAACTTCACGTAAGCACCCCGGGTATCCGCGGGCAGCTCGGGGATCTCCACCCAGGTGACGACCTCGTCCCGGGCCAGGCTGGTCTCGTAGTAGCCCAGGTACAGCTCCTCCAGGGGCACCCACCGGCTGCCCCGGGGGCTTGTGGCCTGCACCCGGGCACCCATGGCCAGCAGGATGGGAGGCAGGTCCATGTGGGGATCCCCGTGGGCCAGATGCCCTCCCAGGGTGGCCTGGTTGCGCACCCGCACGTTGGCCAGGCGTGGCAGGGCCCGGCTCAAAACCGGCGCCGTCCGGGCCACCAGGGCCGACTGCTCCAGCTCCCGCAGGGTGGTCATGGCTCCCACCTGCAGGCCCCGCTCGCCGCGCATGATGCCCCGCAACTGCCCGGCCAGCCGGCGCAAGCTCACCAGCCGGGTGGGATGGAAGACCCGCTGCTTCATCATGAGAACCAGGGCCGTGCCGCCGCCCACCACCCGCACCGAGGGGTCCTGGGGGTCCAGAAGCGCCAGCGCCTCTTCCAGGGAACCGGGTTCGCACAGTTCAAAGTCGCTCACCGTCTCGCCCCCTCCCCGCCGGCCTTCCCCGCCGACCTCACCCGGGCAGGTTCAGGATGGCCACTGCCCGGATGGGCCCCGCCGTAGCGCCCCGGATGCGCAGGGGAAGGCCCATGTAGTAAAAGGCCTTGCCCGCCACCGGGGACAGATCCCCCAGGTTCTCCGTGTTGAGCACGCCCCGCTCCCGGCAGACGGTGTGGGCCGGCTTCCACTCCTCGCCCTTGTGGGGCTCCACATCCACGCTGGGGCAGTCGATGCCGATGTTCACCGCGCCCTGGTCCGCCAGCCACTCCGTCGCCTCCCGGTCCAGGCCCGGGTGGCGTTCGTTGTAGGCCGGCCTGGGGAAGGTGCGCCCGTAGTGCCCCGTATACAGCAGCACCGTGCCTCCCCGGGGGATGGAAAGGCCGCTTCGGGCCAGGGCCTGTTCCAGGTCTGCGCGCCGGATGAACTCCCCGGGCGGCACGTGGCGCACGTCGAGGCAGACCGCCGGCCCGTGGAACCAGTCCAGTTCCAGCTGGTCCACGCTCTTGGCCTGCGGGCTGGGGTCCATGTGGGTGAAGGCGTCGGTGTGGCTGCCGCAGTGGTCCGACAGCACCAGCGCGCTCACCGCGAAGGTCCACTTCCCGTCCGGCAGCTGTTCCACCGATCGCAGCCGGTGCACGATGGTGGGCTGGTGGCCCCGGTACACGGGGGAGCCCGAGAAGATCTCCTGGGAGAGGTCCACGATGTGAAGCTTCACCCGCCGTCCCTCCTGTTCCCCCAAGCCCGCCCGCACAGCGCGCCGGCGTGCGCTGCCGGGCTGTTCATGCAAACCAGAAGGCAAGCCGCGCCGCCAGCGTACCGGCCGCCTGCCGGCAGGCTGCCGCCAGCTCCCCGATGCGCGCCTCGGTGGCCTCGAAGGCGGGGATGGCCACCACCAGCGCCGCCCGAACGGCCGGCCCGTCGGGCGGGACCGCCGCCGCGACGCCGACCACGGTGGGGTTGACCTCCTCCCGGGCCAGCGCGTACCCCTGGGCCCGCACCTGGCGCAGCTCCTCCAGAAGCCGCATGGGGTCGGTGATGGTGTGCTCCGTGATGCGGGGCATCCCCTTGCGGGCCAGGATCTCCAGAACCCGTGCGTCCGGAAGGCTGGCCAGCCACACCTTGCCCACCGCGGTGGCGTGAAGGGGAGCCGCCTTGCCCAGCATGGAGGCCACCCGCAGGGGCCGGGCGCCTTCCGCCTTGGCCACAAACAAAAGCTCCTCGCCGTCCACCACCGCCAGCTGCACCAGCTCTCCCGTCTTCTGGGCCAGTTCCCGCAGGACGGGGCGGGCCGCCTCTTCCAGGGGCAGCGAGTCGGCGAACCGGTACGCCAGGGCCACCAGCCGCCACCCCAGGCTGAACAGCCGGGTGCGCTCGTCCTGGCTCACATAGCCGGCCTTCTGCAGGGTGGCCAGGATGCGGGAGACGGAGGCCTTGTTGACGGCCAGCTGGGCGGCCAACTCCGTCACCCCCATCCCTTCCGGGTGGTCCGCCAGAAGCTCCAGGATGCGCATGGTGCGTTTCACTGCCGCCAGCTCGCTGTCCATCCCAACTCCCTACCGCACCCACCCGGGCAGCCACATGTACAGGCCGGGCAGGTAGGTGATGACGGCCAGAGCCGCCAGGTACCACACCCAGAAGGGCGTAAGGCCCCGCACGATCTCGGCCATGGACTTGCGGAAGATGCTCTGGCTGACGAACAAGTTGAGCCCGAAGGGCGGGGTGAACATGCCGATGGCCAAATTCACCGTCATCACCACGCCCAGGTGCAGGGGATGGATGCCCAGGCGCTGGGCGGCCGGCGTCAGAAGGGGCGTCAGCACCAGCACCGCCGAGGTGGGGTCGAAGAACATCCCCACCAGCAGCAAGACCAGGTTCACCACCAGCAGGAAGACCGGGGCGGGAAGGCCGGAGGTGAGCTCGGCCAGCCGCATGGGAACCTGGGCCAGGGCCAGCGCCTGGGAGAAGACCACGCTGGCCGCGATGACCACGAAGATCTGGCTGGTGAGCCGCACCGCCTCCATCACCGCAGACCAAAACCCCCGCCACCCCAGGTCCCGGTACACGCCGGCGCCCAGCGCCAGGGTGTAGGCCACCGCCACCGCGGCGGCCTCGGTGGGGGTGAAAAAGCCCCCGTAGATTCCCCCCAGCACCACCACGGGCATGAGCAGCACCAGCCCCGCCCGCCGCAGCTGCAGGCGCACCTGGCCCCACGCCAGGGGGGTGCGCCGCCACGGCAGGCCCCGGCTGTTCCAGAGGATGCAGGCCCACAGGAACAGGCCGATGATGAGGGCCGGGATGATGCCGGCCACGAACAGCTGTCCCGTGGAGACGTTGGCGGAGGCGGCGTACAGGATCATGGGGATGCTGGGAGGCATGACCACCGCCAGGGCCCCCGCGGAGGTGAGCAGGCCCAGCGCGAAGGGCTCCCCGTGGACGGCGGCCACCGTGGGCAGCATGATGCGCCCGATGGTGCCCACCGCCGCCGCGCTGGCCCCCGAGATGGCGCCGAAGACCTCGTTGGCCACCACGCCCGTCAGGGCCAGCCCTCCCCGCAGGTGGCCCACCAGTGCCCGCACCGACCCCACCAGCCGCTCGGACATGGTGGTGCGGTCCGCGAGCGCCCCCGCCAGGAGGAAGAAGGGAACGGCGGAGAGGGTGAAGCTGTTGATGCTCTCAAAAAGCCCGCTGGCGATCATCGCGGGCTCCACCCGCAACTCCACCACCAGCAGGTACAGGCTGCTCCACAGAAGCGCCACGTAGATGGGCATGCCCAGGGCCAGGCAGGCCAGCAGGATGAGAAAGCCCGCTACCACCGCTGCGCCACACCCTCCTCCGCCTGCGAGGGGGCGGGAAGGCGGCCCGGCCGGGGCCTGAGGCCCGCCACCAGGGCCACCAGCCTGGCCAGCGCAGCCAGGGCCAGGCTGGCAGGCACCACCCCGTACAGCACCCCCATGGGCCACCCCAGGGTGGGGCTGTGGACCCGCAGGGAGAGGTTCATCTGCACCACCCGGATCCCGGCCACCAGCACGTAGGCGAGCACGGCCAGTGAGGCCACGTCGCCTGCCAGGTCCATCCACCGCCGCCCGCGCGGCCCCACCGCATCGTACAGCACGCTCACCCGCAGGTGGCCGCCGCTGCGCTCCACCCACAGCAGGGGCAGGTAGACCACCCACACCAGCAGGAAGGCCACCAGCTCGTCGGACCAGGCGAAGGGGCGCGACAGGGCCTTGCGGGCCACCACGTTGCCGAAGGCCACCGCCGACGCCACCACCAGCAAAAGGCCGGCCAGCGCGCTCAGCAGGCCGGCCGCCCTGTCGAGTCCGCCCTGCGGGCCACGGCCGGCCGCCACGTTACTGCTCCGCCGCCTTCCGCAGCGCCTCGTAGATGGGCCGGGCCTCGGGGTTGTCCCGCAGGAACTTCTCGTGCACCGCCCGGGCCCGGGCCCGCAGTTCGCCGTCCAGGGCCGGCGACGGCTCCAGGACCGTCACCCCGGCCTTCTGCATGTTCTCCAGGGCCTGGGCATCGGACTGGCGGGCGAAGCGGTTGGCCTCCTCGGTGATGCCCGCGCCGGCCGCCAGCACCACCCGTCGCAGCTCGTCGGGCAGGCCGTCCAGCCAGCGCTTGTTGCTCAGGAAGACGGTCACCTCGGCGCCCCGGGGCGCCATGAAGAGGTAGCGGGCGAGCTCGTGGTAGCGGCCGCTGTAGAAGAACATGGCGGCGCTCTCCAGGCCGTCGATGGTGCCCTGCTGCAGGGCGTTGAACAGCTCGGGGACCCCCATCGCGATGCCGGTGGCCCCCCAGGCGTTCATCTGGTCCACCAGCACCTGGGCGCCCATGACCCGGATCTTCTTGCCCCGCAGGTCCTCCAGCGTCCGCACGGGGAACTTCAGCAGCATGATGCGGGGGCCGTACTCGTAAAACCCCAGGGCTACCAGGCCCGTGCGCTCCAGGTGTTCCCGCAGCGGGTTGCCCAGGGGCCCGTTGAGGATGGCCACCGCCTGCTGCACGTCCCGGAACAGGTAGGGAAGGTCCACCACGGTCATGACGTTGTCAAAGCCGCCCAGGAAGGCGGTGGGCTCCAGCAGCCCCTGAATGGAGCCGGCCCGCAGCATCTGCAGCATCTGGGCGTTGCTGCCCAGCTGGCTGGAGGGGAACAGCTGCACCTGGATCTGGCCCCGGGAGCTCTCCTCCACGGCCTTCTTGAACAGCTGCATCTCGTACACCTGCGGGTCGTTGGTGGTGGGTGTGGCCACCCGCATGACCACGGGACCGGCGGCGGCGGGCAGCTGGGAGGCAGCCGCCAGCCCCACCCCCAGGAGAACGGCCATCCAGCGGCTTCGCACGAACCCCACTCTCCCTCCTGTGGGCTTTCGTCTGGCTACCCGGCCGACCGGGCAGCTGACACCCGGGCCCCGGGCGGGCATACCCCCGGCCCGCGTACGGGGCGGAAAGCGTCCCGCAACAGGGTTGCGCCAAGCAACACGGTTTCCTGCTAACCCGTTCGATGCCAGGGCCCGGATTCCTGCTGGCCGCCCCGGCAAGGCTCGGGACGGGGACCCCGTGCAGCAGCGCCCGCGGCAGGGTATTGACAGTACGGAGCAGCTCTGCTACTATGAGCGGTGCAAGCCCGGTGCCGAAGTGGTGGAACTGGCAGACGCGCTGCGTTCAGGGCGCAGTGGGCGAACGCCCGTGGGGGTTCAAGTCCCCCCTTCGGCACCATTTCCTTTTCCGGCCCTCGTGGCCCCTTGCCGTTCACGACCGTCCGCCCTGGGTTCCAGGCAGTGGAGTAGCCCCTTCCGGCAGGGGTGGCATTGCGGCTTGCCCGGACGTTCCCAGCGCAAAAGCCGCCTTGAACCCGAATCGGTTCGGCGGTGGCTTGAGGCCCAACAGGCAGCGCAAGAAGTCATCGAAGCTGAGCGCTATCGGCGGCTGCGGGAGCTCGACGAGGCAACCGCGCTGCGCATCTACCTGGAGCTCAGGCGGCTGCCCACCTCGGGCCGGGCCCCTGAAGAGCCTTCCCCCCTGCTGATGGCCATGAGGCAAGCGGTGGCCCGCCTGCCAGCGCGCCGCAGCCCGGCAAAGCCTGGAGATGGCCGCGCATGAGCCATCCCCCTCCCCCGGCGGGGCCGGACGTCCCGGGTTCCCCCGTGCAGGCGGCGGCGGAGGTGGGCCGGTTCCTGGACGGGCTGGGGGTTGCCTACGTGGTCATCGGGGGGCTTGCGGTACAGTATTGGGGCGAACCCCGCGCCACGCAGGACGTGGACGTCACGGTCCTGGTGCCAGGCGGTGGGGAGAAGGAGTTCCTGCAGCGCTGCCTGCAACACTTCCGGCCGAGGATTGCCGGTGCCCTGGAGTTCGCCCTCCAGCACCGCGTGCTCCTGGTGTATGCCAGCAACGGCTGCCCCGTGGACATCGCGCTGGGCCTGACCGGTTACGAGTCGATGCTGCCCCGCCGCGCTCGGACGGTCAGCTTCGGCGGCTACCCTGTGCGCCTCATCGGGGTCGAAGACCTCATCATCCACAAGTGTGTCGCGGGGCGCCCCCGGGACCTGGAGGACGTGCGCTCCATACTGGCCCGCCAAAGCAAGGTCGACCTGCGGTACATCCGCCGCTGGCTGGATGAGTTTCAGCAGGCCGTGCCGGAGCGAGACCCCCGCGGGCGCTTCGAAGCCACGTGGCGGGAAGTGCGCCGCCGCCAGTGACCGCACCCGGAACCTGGTGGTGCCTCCCAGAGGAAACCCTCGTAAAATGTCGAATCGTGTCGACACAGGGCAGCGGGGGTTGGGCGCGTGCCGGGCATGGGTCGGAACCGGGTGAGCC
>DATCLL010000015.1:0-2179 GCA_036563935.1 Limnochordales bacterium
GCTGCCGGGCCCGCTCCGCGGCCTCGGCCGGGCGGTCGCCCGCTACGGCCAGCGCCGCCTCCACCACGGCCGCATCCAGCCCCTGCTCGCCCAACAGCACCCGCAGCCGCTGGCGCAGGAACTCGCCCACCGCCTCGGCCACCTCACCGGCGCTGCGGGGCAGCCGGCCGCCGTAAAGTTCCCGGGCCCGGCCCACCGCGTCGGCGATGGACCACCGCCAGTTGCGCTGCAGGGTGATACGCAGCAGGCCCAGGGCCTGGCGGCGCAGGGCAAAGGGATCCTCCGATCCCGTCGGTTCCAGCCCCACCCCGAAAAAGCCCACCAGGTGGTCCAGCCGGTCTGCCCAGGCCACCAGGGCCCCGGCGTCACTGGCGGGCAGCTGGTCGCCCGCGGCCCGGGGCTGCACGTGCTCGGCGATGGCCACAGCCACCTCTTCCGGCTCCCCCGAGGCCCGGGCGTACTCCCTGCCCATGATGCCCTGCAGCTCGGGAAACTCGTACACCATGTGGGTCAACAGGTCTGCCTTGCACAAAAGGGCCGCCCGCCGGGCAACCGAGGCGGTGGAGGCGGGCAGCTGCAGCTGACCGGCCAGGTAGCCCACCAGCTCCTGCAGGCGCTGGACCTTCTCCGCCATGGTGCCCAGCCGCTCGTGGTAGACGATCCCCGAAAGCCCCTGCACCCGCTGGCTCAGGGGCACCCGGCGATCCTCGTCGAAGAAAAAGCGGGCGTCGGCCAGCCGGGCCTGCAGCACCTTCTCGTTGCCGGCCCGCACCAGCTCCTCGTCGATGTGGGCCCCGTTGGCCACCACCACGAAGTGCGGCCGAAGCCGGCCCTCGTCGTCCTCCACGGCCACGTAGCGCTGGTGCGTGGCCATCACCGTGAGCAGCACCTCCCGGGGCAGCTCCAGGTAGGCTTCCTGGAAGCGCCCCACCAGGCCCACGGGGTACTCCACCAGATGGGTAATCTCGTCCACCAGCGCCTCGGCGGCCACGGGATGGCCGGCCACCCGGTGCGCCGCCGCCCGGATCTCCTCCTGCACCCGCTGCCGGCGCAAGGCAGGGTCAGCGATGACGTGCGCGGCCAAAAGCAGCGCCTCGTACGCCTCCGCCTCGGGCAGCTCCACCGGTTGGGGTGCCATCACCCGGTGCCCGAAGGTCCGCCGGCCCGCCACCAGCCCGTCCAGCTGAAGCGGCAGCACCTGGTCGCCCCACAGCGCCACCAGCCACCGAATGGGGCGCGCAAAACGCAGGTTGCCCTCGCTCCAGCGCATGGTGCGGGCAAACTGCAGCCCCCTGACCACGCCGGCCAGAAGCTCCGGCAGCACCTCCTGCGCCGGCCGGGCGGGCAGCTGGCGCACGGCGAAGACGTACTCCCCGCCCTCCGGCGTGGTGCGCACCTCAAGCTCCGCCACGGAAACCCCCTGGGAACGGGCGAAGCCCTCCGCCGCCCGGGTAGGACGCCCCTCCTCGTCGAAGGCTACCCGCCGGGCCGGTCCCCGCACCAGGCTCTGGGCGGGCGCCTGGGTCTCGGGAACCCCCCGGGCCAGCACCGCCAGGCGCCTTGGGGTGGCGTATCCCTTCAGCTGGGTGCAACCCAGGCGGGCCTGCTCCAGGGCCTGGCGGGTGAGCTGGACCATCTGCTCCACAGCCGGCCCCACCATGCGGGCCGGCAGCTCTTCCGTGCCCACCTCCAGGAGCAGGCTCCTCATGCGCTCACCGCGGCCTTTCCTGCCCGAACCGACCGCCCGCCCCGGCGGGAGTGCCCGTCCGCCTCGCCGGCGGCGAAGCGCCCCATGAGGGGGAAGCCCGCCTGCTCCCGCTGGGCTACGTACCCCTCGGCCACCTGCCGGGCCCGCTGGCGCACCCGGGCGATGTAAGCGGTGCGCTCGGCCACGCTGATGGCGCCCCGGGCATCCAGCAGGTTGAACAGGTGGGAGCACTTCAGCACCTGCTCGTAGGCAGGCAGGACCAGCCCTGCCGCCACGAGCCGGTCCGCCTCCTGCTCGTGCATCTCGAACATGCGCCGCAGCATCTCCGGATCGCTGAGCTCGAAGTTGTACCGGGACTGCTCCACCTCGTTCTGGCGGTACACGTCCCCCCAGGTGATGCCGTCCACCCACTCCAGGTCGAACATGGAGTCCTTCCCCTGGATGTACATGGCCAGGCGCTCCGCCCCGTAG
>DATCLL010000016.1:0-9790 GCA_036563935.1 Limnochordales bacterium
GCCACGTCCTCCAGGTGGTGGGCCTCGTCCACCACCAGGTACTGGTAGTCGGGCAGGACGGCCGCTTCGGCGTCGGCGGCCTGCCGGCGCAGGGCCACGTCCGCCAGCAGCAGGGCGTGGTTGGCCACCACCAGGGCTGCCTGCTGCAGGCGCTGGCGGGCCTGGAAAAAGAAGCACTGCTCGTAAAGGGGACAGCGCCGCCGCCCGCAGCGGTCCGGGTCGGCCGCCACCGCCTCCCACAGCTGCGGCTCCAGCTCGGCCGACAGCTCGGACCGGCTTCCCGTGGCGGTGGTCTCCGCCCACCGGGCAAGCTCGCCGGGCAGGGGGCTTTCGGGCCACAGACCGTTCCAGGCCTGGGCCAGGGTGAGCCACCGCTCCAGGCGCAGGCGGCACAGGTAGTTGCCCCACCCCTTGGCCACGGCCGCCACGACGCAGGCGTCCAGCGCCTGCATGGCCACCGGCAGGTCCTTGTGGAGGAGCTGGTCCTGCAGGTGCAGGGTGTGGGTGCTCACCACCGCCCGCCGCTGCCCCTGGCTGCGCAGAATCTCCAACAGCGGCACCAGGTAGGCCAGCGACTTACCCACCCCTGTACCCGCTTCCACCATGGCCACGCCGCCCCGGGACAGCGCGTGGAAGAGGGCCTCGGCCATGAGAAGCTGCTGCGGGCGCGGCTCAAAGCGCGAGCCGAAGGCCCGCTGCAGCAATCCCTGCGGCCCGAAAAAGGCCTGCATGGGGCTTCGGACGGGCTCGCCGCCCCCGGGCGGCACGGCGCCCGCCAGCTGCGCCCCCGTTCCCCGCTGGCCGGAACGCTGGAAGGTACGGCCCCCCTCCCCCTGGCGTTCGCCGGACCGGCCTGCCGCGCCGGCCCCCGGCACCCCGCCGGCCCCGGCCTGCGGCCTCTTGTGCGCTAAGCGCCCCGGGAGGCCGGTAGCGCCCCGGCAGTCCCGGCCGGCTGCGCAGCCCAACTTCTCCCGTCCGCAAGGGCCTTCCTGCCGTCGGCCGCCTGGTCGGCCGCCAGCCGCCGCACCGCCTCGCCCACGCGATCCAGCCACCGACCGGCCGAGACCCGGTCCATGGCCGCGGTGGCCAGCGCCAGAGCCGCCACCCAGCGGGCCAGCTGCCGGCCGGGCAGGATGTCGGCGGCCATGGCCCCCAGACAGGCACCCAGGGCGTTGGCTCCCGTGTCCCCCATCATGACCCGGCCCTCCCGGTCAAAGGGCAGGTAGGCCGCCACAGCGGCCGCGCAGGGGAGATAGGGAAGCCAGCCCAGGCGCCGTGAGGGTGTCGCCAGGGCCCGCCAGGCCAGGTAGCCCCAGCCGCCCAGGAACGCGGCCGCCGCCTGGCCGGGGCGGGTGTCCAGCTGGTTGAGGACGTTGGCCGCCAGGGCCACGCTGGCCGCCTGTGCCAGCGCGCCTGCTCCCCGCGGGCGCCCGTGCGCCGTCAGGGCGGCCAGGCCGGAGGCAGCCCCGATGACCAGCGCCTTCCAGGCCCCCGTGGTGAGGGTGCGGCCGTTCCAGCTGGCCCTGAGGTGGCCCGCAAGACCCTTGGGCTCGGACTGGCCTGCCACGTCGTCCACCCAGCCTGCCGCCGCCGCGCACGCCCCCGCAGCGGCCCACGCCGGCCTGCCCAGCGCCGCCGCCCCCGCCCAGCCCAGCGCGGCCGGCACCACGCCCACCGCGGTGGGAAGTTCCTGCCCGCTTCGGGACCGCCGCACCAGACCCGCCTGGCGCAGCGCCTGCGCCACGGCCGGAACGGCCCGCTGCACGGCCTGCCGGAAGCTGGTGCTCAAGGCTGCCGCCAGGGCCGCCCGGCCCAGGGTTCCCATCCCGTCCATCATCCACGCCCCTCTCTCGCTGCCTCCGCGAACAGCCGGGCCAGGGTTCGGCCCACATCCCACAGCTGGATGCCCCGGTGGAGCACGTCTGGCGCCCGCCAGCCGGTGCTGCGGTGGGTGACGGGAAGCGCCACCTCCGCTACCCGCACGCCCCACCGCAGGGCCCGCACGCCCATGCGCACCTCCACCCCAAACCCGCAGGGCGGCCCCCCCATCAGCCGGAGAGCCAGCTCCCGGGAAAGGGCCCGCTGCCCCGACAGGGGGGCGGCGAGCCGGGCCCCGCCCAGCCACCGCACTCCCAGCCCGGCCACGGCCCTCACCAGCCCCAGCCCCCGTCCGGTGCTGGCCTGCGGCACCGCCACCGCCATGTCCGCCTGGCCGGTGGCCACCACCGCGCACAGGGTGCCCAAAACCGCGGCGCTTTCTTCCAGGTCGGCGTCGCACAGCAGAACCCACCGCTGGCCGGCCGCCTGCACCCCACGCAGCAGCGCCGCGCCCTTGCCCCGCCGGCGGGGCAGGCGGATCACCCGGGCGCCCGACTGAGCGGCCGCCTGCGCGGTGGCATCCGACGAGCCGTCGTCCACCACCACCACCTCCGCCACCTGGTCCAGGCGGCGCAGGGCGGCCACGGTCTTACCGACCCGGCTCGCCTCCTGCCAGGCAGGCACGATCGCGCTGAAGGCCTGGCTCCCTTGCCCGCCGCACAATCCTTGCCAGCGCCTCCTCCTGCCCCTGAAAGCCGGGGCGGCAGCTGAGCAGTGCCTCCAGGGCCGCCAGCACGCCCACAGGCTCGTCGATCCCCTCCACCCAGGCGGCCGCGCCCGGCTCCCCCGCCGGAACGGCAGCTGCCGTGCCGCCGGCTTGCCAGCGGACTGCCTGCTGCGGGCCGGAGGGGCGCGGGAAGCCCACCACACGGGCGCCGGGCGCTACCAGCTGCACCCAGGGCATACCGGGCGGGGCCTGCAAGGGCGCAAGCAGGTCCTGGCCTGCCTCCTGGCCTGGCCGCAGGCGCACGCCGATGCCGGCCCGCTTCAGGAAGGATGCCACCTCCCTGGCCAGGGACACGGCCCCGGGCCCGCCCACCACCTCCACCTCCACGCCTGCCGGCCACCGCCCGGCCAGGGCCAGGGGCGCCAGCTCCTGCACGGCCCTGCGGTACAGGGCCAGTTCCCGGCGGGCCTGGCGAAGACCGGCAGAGGCCTTTTCCAGGCGGCGTTCCAGGGAGGCGAAGCGGCGCTCCAGCGTCACCACCAGGTGGCGGTCCACCATCCGCCCGCTGACCGCAGCCGCCCCTACCGCCACGCCCACGCCCAGGGAGCAGAAGACGGCCAGCAGGCTCCAGCCGGGCACCAGCCATCCGGGCCCCGGGCCCCACGGCCGCAGCCAGCCCCGTCGCCTCACGGGCCGAAGCCCACCCGCCATCCCGCCTGAAGCTCCAGCCACACCAGCTTCAGCAGCACCTGCAGCGAGTCCGACACCCAGCCCAGCACCCCCAGGGGAACCATGGCCGCCGCCGCCACCCAGCGGCCGCGGGCGGGATGGGGGTGGGCGGGCACCCACCACGAGGAGAGGCCCGTGGCGTCTACCAGTCGCTCTCCCAGCCGCATGCGCACGAGAAGGGTGCTGCCCATGCCGGCCCGGCCTTTTTCCAGCACGGCTGCCGGCGTGGCACAGGAACCCACCACCACCACCGGGCAAGCCCCCGCCTCGGCGGCCAGGAGAAGCGCCGCATCCTCACTGGTGCCGGGACAGGGAAACAGGTGGGCGAACAACCCCAGCCGCCGAACCCGGGCCATGCCGGGAGCTCGCCCGTCGGGGTACGCCTGAACCACCAGCTCGGCCCCGCTGGTCAGGGCCCGGTCGCTGGCCGAATCCATGTCCCCCACCACCAGGTCCAGCCCCCAGCCGGCCTCCAGAAGCCCGTCCGCCCCGCCGTCGACCCCGATGCACACCGGCCCGGCCCGCTCCCGAAAGGGAGCCAGGGCCCGCAGGTCCTCCGCCAGCTGGGCGCTGCGGACGGCCACCACCGCGGGCCGCCCCGCCAGGCGGGTGGACAGGGGAGGGATGGCCACGGCCCACTCCAGCAGGTAGGCCTCGGCGGCGGCGCGCTGCAGGGTGTTGGCAGCGAAGGCGGCCAGACGGGAAGGCAGGAGTTGCTGGGCCATGCGCTGGGCCTGCTGCACGTGCTGGGAGCCAAGCCGCCGTCCGGCGGCCAGTTCCCGGCCCCGCCCGTCCACCAGGCGCTCCCCCTCCAGAGCCACCCGCTGCCCCTCCTGCACCCGCTGCAGCAGGTGGCGTCCGGCCCGGTCCAGGACGGGGATGCCCGCCTCCAGAAGCAGCGCCGCCCCCCTGGCCGGCCGGGTGCCGGTCACCGCCGCCAGCGCGTCCACCACCGCAGCAGGACGCCGTTCGGCCAGCATCCGGGCCGTGGAGGCGTCCAGGTCCTCGTGGCAGATGACCGCGACGTCTCCCGGCCGCAGCCGCAGGGCCAGCCGCTTGCTGACGCAGTCCACCCGGGCCGGGCCGCAGGGCCTGCCGCGCGCTCCCACGCTCGCACCCCCGGCCTAGTCTTTCCCCGGCCCGGGCGGGCTTGCGTGGGCGCTCCCAGGCGCTCAGCGAGGGCGGTCCAGCTCCATCTCCAGCCGGACCTGGTCGGCCAGGCGGGCGATGAAGGAGGAGTTGGTGGGGCGGGTCCGCCGCTCGTTCATGAGGCTGGCGAACAGGCGCTCGATGAGGGTGAGGTTACCCCGCTGCACCGTGCTTTCGATGGCGTGGCGCATGGCCCGCTCCACCTTGGCAGGGCTGGTGCGGTGCAGGGCGGCGATGTGGGGATACAGCTCCTTGGTGACCCGTTCCAGAAGGTTGCGCCGCTCCGCCACCATCACCACCGCATCCTTCAGGTACGCCCGGCCCTTGTAGTGGGCGGGAACCCCCAGCGCCTCCAGGTAGGCCACCACCCGTGCCTCCAGCTCCCGCCGGCGCCGAACCCGCCGGCCGCCCCCTGCCGGCCGCTCTCCCGAAACCAGCTGCTGAAGCCGGCGCCCGAAGGTGGCCAGGTCCAGCGGGCGCACCACGAAGTAGTCGGCCCCCCAGCGAAAGGCCTCGGCCACCAGGCCGTCGTCCCCCACGGGGCTCACCACCACCACCCGGCGGCCCACGACCCCCCGTTCCCGGCTGAGGCGGCGATACCAGCGCACCAGGCGGCCTGCCTCCGAAGGCTCCTGCAGGCCCGGCAGGGCCAGGTCCACGGTGACCACGTCGGGCAGCGAGCTGGCCAGGCGCTGCTCCAGCTCCAGCAGGTGCTCGGCGGACTCCACGGGAGCGAAGCGGTCCGGGTGGCCCTTCAGGTAGTCGGCCAGCTGGCGGGCGTAGCCCTGCGGGTCTGCGCTCAGAAGCACCGAACACACTGTCCCAGGCACGGAGAGCGACACCCCCTCGCCCCAGCGAGCTCACGCGGCCCGGCTGCCGGTAGACCGGTAGGGCGAAGGGAAGGCGGCGCGGGTGAACTGCTGCGGGTGCCGGGTCGTCTGCCCAGAGGGGAACTTCGAGACCCGCCCCCACCCTCCTGCGGCCCGGCCCGGCAGCCCCCACAGCCCCGACTGCTCCAGCATGGGCTCGATGAGCACGCCGAACCCCCGGGTGGGATCCTGAACCGACACGTGGGTGACCGCCCCCACCAGCCTGCCGTCCTGCAACAGCGGGCTTCCGCTCATGCCCTGCACGATGCCGCCGGTGCGTGCCAGAAGCTGCGGGTCGGTGATGCGCAGGATGAGGCGCTGGCTTTCCGGGACGCCCGGGGGGCGTATGTGCACGATCTCGGCCTGGAACGCCTCCACCCGCTCGCCCTCCAGCACCGTCAGCACCTGCACGGGGCCCTCGTGTACCTGGTGGGACAAGGCCACCGGCACTGCCAGCCCGGCCGGGAAGGGCCCGGAGGCGGGTGGGGGTTCGAGAAGCCGCCCGAAGATACCCACGGGCGTGTTGCGCTCGATGGTGCCGGAGGGGCGCTGGTCCCGGGCGAAGGCGCCCACCTTCTCGCCGGGGCGGCCCGCGCTGCCCCGGCTCACCGAGGTGATGGTGGCCCACACGATCTGCCCGTCGTCCAGGGGCAACACGCTCCTGCCCCGGCCGGTCACCATGTGCCCCAGCGCCCCGTACAGCCGGCTGGCCGGGTCGTAAAAGCTCAGGGTGCCCACTCCTGCCGTCCCTTCCCGCACCCGCACCCCGCTTTCCGTCAGGAAGTGCGGGCAGGAACGGGTCGTAGCCGGGGGCTGCTGGCCGGCGGCCAGGCAGCGGCGCACGGGAACCAGCCAGGTCTGAAAGGTGCTTCCTCCCCGCCGCACCACCAGGCGCACGCCCCGGCGGGCCGGCGCCGCCTGCTCCAGGGCCCGCTGGAAGCCTTCGGGATCCCGGGCGGGGCGATCGTCCACCGCCAGCACCACGTCGCCGGGAAAAAGGCCCGCCTCCCGGCCCGGCCACCGCCAGCCGCCCTGCGGCTCCCGCACGGGCCCCAGCTCCTCCACCACCACGCCGTCGCGGGCGTACAGCACCCCGATGGCCTGCCCCCCGGGAACCAGCCGCAAGGAGGGCACCGCGTCCACCTGGAGGCCCCCCAGGGGAAGCCGGCCCCACAGCCGCACGGGAAGCCGCACCGCGCCGGGGCGGGCCACCACCACCCGCCATCCGCCCCGTGCGCCCGGGAAGACCTGCACCTGCGGCGGCGCGGCCCCGGGCATCAGCCCGGGCGCCAGGGGCAGCACCGCCGCCTCGCCGGCGAAGACCCGCACCCGGGACGGCAGCGTGAGGGCCAGCATCCCCACCGCCAGGCTGGCGCCTGCCGCTGCCAGCGCCGCTGCCGCGCCCGCCATCCTGCCAGCTCGTGCCACCGCCAACGCCTCCGGGCTAATGTGCCCGCAGGCGGCACGCGGCGGCGGTCAAGCTGGTGGCGCCGGCGGTGACGCTGCGGTGCCCCTGGCTTGCTGTGCCAGGCGCAAGAGCTCCTCCGCGTGGCGCAGCGCCGTCTCGGTGATGCGGCTTCCGCCCAGCATCCGGGCCAGCTCCTGCACCCGGCCTGGAAGGTTCAGGGCCTCCACCTGAACGCTGCTGCGCCCGTCCTGCTCCAGCTTGGTCACCGCCAGGTGGTGGTCGGCCAGGCTGGCCACCTGAGGCAGGTGGGTGACCACCAGCACCTGGCGGGCCCGGCTCAAGCGAGCCAGCCGCTCCCCCACCGCCTGTGCAGCCCGGCCCCCCAGGCCCGCGTCGGGTTCGTCGAAGACCAGCACCGGCACGGGGTCGGCCTCGGCCAGCACCGTGCGCACCGCCAGCATGGTGCGGGAAAGCTCCCCGCCGGAGGCCACGTGGGCCAGGGGGCGCAGCTGCTCGCCGGGGTTGGCCGAAAACAGGAACTCCGCCTGATCCCACCCCGCCGGCCCGGGAGCCCCTTTCTGCAGGCGCACCAGGAAGCGGGCGTGGGGCATGGCCAGCTGCGCCAGCTCCCCCTGCACCTGTTCGGCCAGGCGCCGGGCAGCCTGCTCCCGGCGGTGCGCCAGCCGCTCCGCCAGCTCCTGGTAGCGCTGCTCCAGCTCCTGCAGGCGCTGCTCCAGCTCCTGCAGGCGGTCTTCGTGGTGCGCAAGCTCCGCCAGCCGGGTGCGGGCCTGCTCCAGGTGCTGCAGGACGGCCGACACGTCCTGCCCGTACTTGCGCCGCAGCCGGTCGATGAGCCCCAGGCGCTGCTCCAGCTGGGCCAGCCGCTCAGGGTCCGGCTCGCAGGCTTCCCAGTAGCGCCGCAAGGTCCGTGCCAGCTCCGCCAGGGTCTCTCCCGCCTGCTGCAGCTGCGCCACGGCAGCGCTCAGCTCCCGGTCCAGGCTTGCCGCCTGGGCCACGGCTGCCTGGGCCCGGCCCAGGGCGTGCAGCGCGCTCAGCCCCGCCCCGTCGGTGCCGCCCGAGCCGCCCGCCCCGGAGCCCACCAGGTGGTCCAGGGCCGCTGCCAGCCACTGGCGCAGCTGCCGCGCCGCGGCCAGGCGGGTGTATTCCGCCTGCAGGCGCTCCTCCTCACCCTCGGACAGGCCGGCCGATTCGATCTCGTCAATCTGGAAGCGCAGCAGGTCCATCTCCTGCAGGCGCCGCCGCTCGTCCCGGGCCAGCTGCTCCCTCTCCTCCCGGGCCTGGCGCCACTGCCCGTACAGGCGCCCCAGCTCCTGGCGCAACGCCAGCGCCTCGTCCCCGGCGTACGCGTCCAGAAGCTCCAGCTGCACGGCCGGCCGCAGGAGCCGGTGGCTTTCGTGTTGGGTGTGGATGCTCACCAGAAGCTCCCCGGCCGCTGCCAGCTCCGCGGCGCTCACGGGGCGGCCGTTGATGCGGCAGCGGCCCCGCCCCGAGCGGCCCAGCTCCCGGGACAGCACCCACTGCCCGTCCTCGCCGCCGAAGCCCAGGCGCTCCAGCTCCCGGGCGGCGGGGTGCCAGTCCGCCAGCTCGAAGACGGCATCCACCCGGATGGGCTCGGCCAGCTCCCGCAGCAGCTCGGGCGGCGGCCGAAGCCCCACGGCCAGGCCCAGGGCGTCCAGCAACAGCGACTTTCCGGCACCGGTCTCACCGGTGAGGACGTTGAAGCCGGGCCCGAAGGGCACCCGGGCCCTGCGCAGGAGGGCTACGTTTTCCACGTACAGTTCCACCAGCAAGGGCCTTGGCTCCCCACCCGCAGGCGGCCGGGCGTGGCGGGGCGCAAGCCTTCCCCGTCAGCGCAGCGCCATGAGCTTTTCCATCACCCGCCGGCAGGCGGGGTCCTGGCGGCGGCGGGCCTGGGGCCGCACCACCAGCAGGATGGAGTCGTCCCCGGCCAGGCTGGCGATCACCTCCGGCCACGCCAGCGCGTCCAGGGCGGCTGCCACCGCGTTGGCGGTGCCGGACAGGGTGCGGATGACCACCAGCTGTCCGCAGGCTTCCACGTGGGTGACGTACTCCCGGATGGCCCGGCGGGCCCGTTCCAGCCGCTCGGCCAGCTCCGGCTCGCCTGCCACCGCGTACCGGTACGCCCCGTCGCCGGTGGGCACCTTCACCAGCCGCAGCTCCCGCAGGTCCCGGGAGATGGTGGCCTGCGTCACCCGGATGCCCATGCGCCGCAGGCGCTCCTGCAGTTCTTCCTGGGTCTGGATGGGGTGCTCCTGGATGATCTGCAAGATGGCAGCATGCCGACGGGCCTTCATGCCGGCCTCTCTCTCCACACTGCCCTGCCCTGCAGGTGTCCGGCCGCCTACACCTCCGGCTGGCTGAGGCGCTGGCGCAAAAGCTCGTAGGTGGAACGGCCGCTGAGCCGCACCAGCCGGGCCCGGAAGGGGGCGCGCTGGACCTGCAGGCGGTCGCTGCCCGCGGAGAAGGTGGCGTGCAGCTGGCCGTCCACCACCAGGGCCAGGTCTTCCGCCGGAGGCAGCACCGTCACCTCCACCACCTCGTCGGGCCGCACCAGCACCGGCCGCACAGCCAGGGAGTGGGGGCAGATGGGCGTCACCAGCAGGCAATCCAGCAGGGGGTGTACGATGGGCCCCCCTGCCGACAGGGAATAGGCCGTGGAGCCGGTGGGCGTGGCCACGATGAGGCCGTCGGCGGGAAAGACCCCCACCACCTGCCCCGCCGCCCGCACCTCCATGCGGGCCATGCGGGCGAAGGTGGAACGGGCCAGCACCACGTCGTTGAGAGCCAGCCACGCCGCGCCGGCGCCGGGCTTGATCTGCCGGCCTTCTTCGGCTCCCCCATCGGCTCCCCTTTCGGGCAGGCTTCGCCGGTCGCCTTGCGGGGCGTCGGGCGGAGCGGGCGAGGCGGCGTCCTCCTGGGCCTCCCGGGGCACCAGGCGGGCTTCGGCCATCATCCGCTCTTCCACCCGAAAGTCGCCCGCCACCAGCCGGTCCAGCATGGCAGGCAACTCGTGGGCCTGCACCTCGGTGAGAAAGCCCAGCCGGCCCA
>DATCLL010000017.1:0-2117 GCA_036563935.1 Limnochordales bacterium
GGCGTGCCGCCTCCTGCAGCCGGCGGGCCAGCGCCTGGCGGGCCAGGGCCGCCTCGAACGAACGGGCCTCAAGCCAGGCGTTGGAAGGATTGCCCTCCAGCTCCTTCCACCACCGGCGCACCACCTGGTCGAACAGCTCCAGCATGTCGGCCCGGTGCACCAGAAGGCAGCGCAGCGCCGTGAACACGTCTTCCCGGCGGTGCAGTCCCACCAGCTGCAGGGCCTGCAGCACATCGGCCGCCGCCCCGGCGCCCACCGCAAAGCCACATGCCCGCAGGGCCCGGCAAAGCAGCACCAGGTTGGCCACCATGACGCGGCCGTCGGGTTCGGATGCCGCAGAGGGCAGGAAAGCTTCCACGCCCTCACGTCCCCGCCCTCAGGCGCCCCGCACCCGGGGCGCCGCTGCTGCCGCGCCAGGCTGCACGGGGTTGAGCGCCTCCGCCAGCAGCTGCTGCAGGTCCACGCCCCGCACCATCTCCAGGTCGTCCCGGTACTTCACCAGGCATCCCAGGGTCTGCTCGATGACGGCTGCATCCAGCTGCTTTCGGCCCAGCGCCATCAGCGCCGCCGCCCAATCGATGGTCTCCGCCACGCCCGGCAGCTTCTCCAGGTCCATCTCCCGCAGCCTGCGCACGAACAGGCACGCCTGGCGCGCCAGCTCCTGGTCCACCCCCGGCACCCTGGCCAGCACGATGCGCAGCTCCCGCTCGAACGAGGGGTAGTCCAGCCAGTGGTACAGGCATCGGCGCTTGAGGGCGTCGTGCACCTCCCGGGTACGGTTGGAGGTGATGACCACCACAGGCCGCTGGGCCGCCCGCAGGGTGCCCATCTCGGGGATGGTGATCTGAAAGTCGCTGAGCAACTCCAGCAAAAAGGCCTCGAAACCCTCGTCGGCCCGATCCACCTCATCCACCAGCAGCACAGGCGCAACCCCGCCCGGTGGATCCACGGCCAGAAGCAGCGGCCGGGGCACCAAAAACGGGCGGGAAAAAAGCTCCTGCTCCAGCCCCTCGGTGGTGCCCCGGGCCTCAGCCAGGCGGATGTGCAGGAGCTGTCGAGGGTAGTTCCACTCGTACACTGCGCTGTGCAGGTCCAGGCCCTCGTAGCACTGCAGCCGTACCAGCGGCCGGCCCAGCACCGAGGCCAGGGCCTTGGCCACCTCCGTCTTGCCCACCCCCGCCTCTCCCTCCAGGAAGAGCGGGCGCTGCATGTGAAGGGCCAGGAAGATGACGGTGCACAGGGGCCGGTCCGCAATGTACGCCGCCTGCTCCAGGGCCGCCTGCACCCCCTCCACCGATTCGGTCCAAGCCGGGAGAGCACTGCCCTGGGGCAGCCGGCCATGCGGCTCCATCGGCCCTACCACCTCACCTGCCGCCCGCTGTTCCGGGCGTGGCCTACCTTCCGGAGGGGCCCTATGCCCCCCGGGCCCGCTGAAGAGCTTGCAGCAAAGCCCGCTTCACGTATACCCGGCACAGGTGGGCCCGGTACTCCCGACCCGCGAACAGGTCCTCCAAGACCTCCACGCCGTCTGTCGCCCGGGAGGACGCCTGCTCCAGCACAGCCGCCACGTCGGCCCCCGGCCCGAGCTGGCGGCCCTCCAGGGCCTGCTCCACAACACGGGCACGAAAGGCCCGGGAGGCGGCACCCGTCACGCCCACCCGCACCAGCCGGCACGAGTCCTGGGCATCCAACCCCACCACCGCCGCCACCCCCACCACGGCGTAGCCGGAGGCCGGGTGCGGGAACTTCACGTAGGCGCTGCCCACCCGCAAACCCGGGCCCAGGGCGGCCGCCGTGGGCAGCCTCACGTCGGTCAGGATCTCGTCCGGCCCCAGAGCGGTGGTCAGGGGGCCCAGGAAGAAGTCCTCCGCCGCCACCTCCCGGGAGCCCGTCGGCCCGGCCAGGCGCAGGGTAGCCCCCAGGGCCACGGCCACCGCCGGCAGGTCCGATGCCGGGTCGGCGTGGGCCAGGTTGCCCCCGATGGTGCCCCGGTTGCGTACCTGCAGGTCGCCCACGCAGCCGGCGGCCTCCGCCAGCAGCGGGCAGTGCTCCCGCACCGTGCCCGAGGCTGCCAGCTCGCCGTGGGTGGTCAGCGCCCCCACCACCAGCTGGCCGTC
>DATCLL010000018.1:0-2072 GCA_036563935.1 Limnochordales bacterium
CAGGCCATGTGCGCCTTCAGCCTGTGGGCCGATGCCCGGTGGGGGTTTGACTTCTGGTGGACCACCGTGATGATCGCCTCGGCCACGGGATATGCCGTGGCTCACCTTCACCCTCCCTACCGCAGGCCTCTGACCCGGCTGCTGGCCATCTACCTGGTCTGGCTGGCAGGCGGGTGGACGGGACGGTGGGTCAGCGGATGGCTGGCGCAGGCGTTGCGGTGAGGCGCCGGCACCAGCGCCAGCGCCCCGGGCAGGGCCCCTCGGTGGCCGACGGAGCCCGGCCAGCCGGCCTACAGGACAGGCAGCGGCTCGTCGGTGGCCGGAACGGGAAAGGCCTGGTCCAGCTCCTGCAGGTCCTGGGGGCTCAGGGCCAGGTCCGCCGCCCGGGCGTTCTGGCGCACGTGCTCGGGGCGCACCGCCTTCGGGATGGTGACCACGGCGGGGCTGCGATGCAGCAGCCAGGCCAGGGCCACCTGGTGCGGGGTGGCGCCCACGCGCCGGGCCACCCGCTCCAGCACCTGGGCCCGGCGGGTTCCGGGGCGGACGAACCGGCCGCCTCCCAGGGGGGAGTAAGCCATGAGGGTGATGCCTTCCTTTTCGCACTGGGGAAGCAGCCTGAGCTCGGCCGCCCGCTGGCCCAGCCAGTAGAACACCTGGTTGCACACCAGCGGCACCTCCCCCAGGAGCTGGCGGGCCTCGTCCACCTGGGCGGCGGAAAAGTTGCTGACCCCCACGTAGCGCACCAGCCCGTCCCGCACCAGCTGGGCCATGGCCCGCATGGTCTCGGAGAGCGGATAGCGGTCGCTGGGCCAGTGCAAAAGGTAGAGGTCGATCCACTCGGTGCGCAGGCGGCGCAAGCTGTCCCGGGCTGCCTGGAGCACCCCCTCGTAGGAGGCATGGTCGGGAAGCACCTTGGTGACCAGGAAGACTTTCTCCCGCACGCCGGCTACCGCCTGGGCCACCAGCTCCTCGGCCCGGCCGGAGGCATACATCTCCGCCGTGTCGATGAGGGTCATCCCCAGCTCGATCCCCAGCCGCAGGGCCTCGATGGCCTGGCGGTCCTCCGTGCGGCGTTCGCCCATGCGCCATGTGCCCTGGCCGATGGCGGGGATCTGCTGCCCGGTCCGGCCCAGCTGGCGGAAAACCATTCCAAGCCGCCCCCTTCGCCTGGGCTCTGGTTCGTGGCGACGCCCGGGGATTCCCTGGCGTGGCGTGCGCGGCAGGGTAGCGAAAGGGAAGCTGCCTGCGCCGTGGAAGAGGTAAGGGTCCCCAGGAGCAACGACAGCTGGCGAAGGTGGCTCGTCCATGACCGGCTCTTCTCAGCGGCCGCCGCACAGCCTTCCCCCCGTGGAAGAGCTGGCCGAAGGGCTCATCCGGGTTCCCATCCCCATTCCGGGCCCCCTGGGTCACGTGAACTGCTACCTGCTCGCGGGAGAGACGGGCTGGACCGTGGTGGACGCCGGCTACCACACCCCCGAGGCCGAACAGGCCTGGCAGCAGGCTCTGGCCGGCTTGTCCCTGCGCTTCTCCGACATCGAGCAGGTGGTGGTCACCCACTACCACCCCGATCACCTGGGCGCCGCGGGCTGGCTGCAGCAGATGACGGGCGCCTGCGTGTGGATGCTGGACCGGGAACGTCCCCAGGTGGAGCGGTTCTGGAAGCCGGGCAGCCCGGTGGGGCAGGAGCTTCAGCGCTTTTTCGAGCAGCACGGCATGCCCGAACCGGTGGCTTCCCTGCTCCCCTCCCTGCACCAGCAACTGGTGCGGTGGGCGCAGCCGTTGCCGGCGGTGAGGTGGCTGAAGCCGCACGACACCCTGGCGGTCGGTCGGCGGCGCTTTCAGGTGCTGTGGGCGCCCGGGCATGCCGACGGCCTTCTGGTGCTGTGGGAGCCCCACGAGCGGCTGCTGGTGGCCGACGACCTGGTGCTGGACACCATCAGCCCCCACGTGGGGCTGTGGCCCCACCAGGCCGAAACTCCCCTGCCCGCCTTCTTGAACTCGCTGCGGCAGGTGGCAGCTCTGGGCGCCTCCCTGGCGGTGACGGGCCACCGGGGGCCCGTACGGGACGTGGG
>DATCLL010000019.1:0-4861 GCA_036563935.1 Limnochordales bacterium
TACGTGCCGGCGGGCGGCGCTCCGTTGCTTTCCACCGCGCTGATGGGGGTGGTGCCGGCCCGGCTGGCCGGGGTGGAGGAGATCGTGGTGGTGACGCCTCCTCCTGCGCACCCTTCGGTGGTGCTGGCCGCCACGGTGGCCGGCGCCCACCGCATCCTGCAGCTGGGCGGCGCCCAGGCGGTGGCCGCCGTGGCGTACGGGACCGAGACGGTTCAGCCGGTGGACGTGGTGGCGGGGCCCGGCAACCTGTTCGTGCAGCTGGCCAAGCGGGAAGTGGTGGGGGTGGTGGGCATCGACACCCTGGCCGGGCCCACCGAGGTGGTGGTGCTGGCGGACGGCTCGGCGCCGGCCCGGTGGGTGGCGGCCGACCTGCTGGCCCAGGCCGAGCACGCCCCGGACGCTGCGGCCATCCTGGTGACGGACGACGGGAGATTGGCGCAGGCGGTGGAAGAGGAGCTTCAGCGGCAGCTGCAGGCGCTTCCCCGCCGGGAGGTAGCCCGGGAGTCCCTGGAGCGCTGGGGTGCCTGCGTGCTGTGCGCGGACCTGGGCCGGCAGGGGGTGGACCTGGTAAACGAGCTGGCGCCGGAGCACGTGGAGATCATGGCCGCCGACGCCCTCACCCTGGCCGGCCGGGTGACCCGGGCAGGGGCGGTCTTCGTGGGCCCGTACACGCCCGAGGCCCTGGGGGACTACGCGGCGGGCACCAACCACATCCTTCCCACCAACGGCGCCGCCCGGTTCGCCTCGGCCGTGGGGGTGCACACCTTCCTGCGCCACACCAGCCTCCTGGTGGCCGGCCCGCAGGCCCTGCGGCGACTTTCGGGTGTGGTAATGGACATGGCCCGGGCGGAGGGGCTGGAAGCCCATGCCCGCTCGGTGGCCCTGCGGCTGCAGGAGATGGACGGGCAACCGGCGGGGCCGCAAGGCTCGCCGGCGCCCGAGGGGCCGGAGGAGATGCCGGTATGACCGAGGGCGAGGCCGGGGCGGGCCTCCGCCGCAGGGCCGTGGTGGAGCGGGCCACCCGGGAGACGGAGATCCGGCTGGTGCTGGACCTGGATGGCTCGGGGGAGTTCGCCGGGCAGACCGGGGTGGGCTTTTTCGACCACATGCTGGCATCCTTTGCCCGCCACGGGCTTGTAGACCTGGAGGTGCGGGTGGCGCGGGCCGACCTGCACGTGGATGCCCACCACACCGTGGAGGACACGGGGCTGTGCCTGGGGCGGGCCCTGGACCAGGCCCTGGGGGAGCGGGCGGGGCTCGCGCGCTTCGGGGAGGCGGCCGTGCCCATGGACGAGGCATGGGTGCTGGCGGCCGTGGACCTGTCCGGGCGGCCGTACCTGGGCTGGCAGGTTCCCACCCTGGACGTCCCCGGCGCGCGCGTGGGGGCCATGGAGGCGGAGCTGGTCCGGGAGTTCTTCAAGGCGGTGGCCTTCACGGGCCGCATGGCCCTGCACGTGCGGGAGCTCAGCCCGGGCAACCTCCACCACCTGGCAGAGGCGTGCTTCAAGGCGGTGGCGGTGGCCCTGAGCCGGGCGGTGCAGGTGGACGGGCGCCGGGCAGGGCAGGTCCCCTCCACCAAGGGCGTGCTGTAGCGTTCCGGGCGCGGGAGGGAACAGGGTGGCGGCACGGGTCGCCGTGGTGGACCTGGAGATGGGCAACCTGGCCTCGGTGGAGCGGGCCCTGCAGCACGTGGCGCCCGCCGTGGAGTTCGTGCGGGTGCGGGGGCCGGCGGCGCTGCAGGGCGCTGCGGCCGTGGTTCTTCCCGGAGTGGGCGCCTTCGCGGCGGCCATGGAGGCGTTGCGGCAGCGGGAGCTGCTGGGGCCCGTGGTGCGGTGGTTGGAACAGGGGCGGCCCCTTCTGGGCATCTGCCTGGGCTTTCAGCTGCTGTTCGAGGCCAGCGAGGAGGCGGGCGCGGGGCCGGCGCCGCCGGCGGCCGTGGCAGGGGTGGGGTGGTTCCGGGGGACGGTGCGGCGCTTTCAGCCTCCTCTCACCGTACCCCACATGGGTTGGAACCAGCTGCACCACACCGGCCTGGCCTCACCCCTCCTGGAGGGGGTCGACGACGGCAGCTACGTCTACTTCGCCCACTCCTACTACGCCGCCCAGGCAAGTCTGGCCGACGGGCGGCCGGTGGCGGTGGCCACCACGCGGGTGGGCGGGGCCCAGGCGGAGGTGGAGTTCGTCTCTGCGGCCTGGCATGAGGCCGCGGGGGGCGTGCAGTTCCACCCCGAGAAAAGCGGCCACGTGGGCCTGCGGGTTCTGGCCAACTTCCTGCGCTTTGCCCTGGGCGAGCGGGCTGTCGGGCCTGCCGGCGGGCCGCTGGCGGTGGCCGGGGAGCGGCCGTGAACGCGGCGCAGGGGGAGGGGCCGGCCCGGCAGTTTTGGGTGGTGCCGGCCATCGACCTGATGGGCGGCCGGGTGGTGCGCCTGGTGGGGGGTGACTTCTCCCGGGTGCGGGCCTATTCCGACGACCCCGTGGCCCAGGCCTGCGCGCTGGTGCAGGAGGGTGCGACCCGGCTGCACGTGGTGGACCTGGACGGGGCCCGGGAGGGCCGGCCGGCGCACCTGGGCGTTCTGGCCCGGCTGGTGCAGGCGGCGGGGGTGCCCGTGCAGTTCGGCGGGGGGCTTCGCAGCCTGGAGAGCCTGGAGCAGGCCCTGCAGGCAGGGGCGTCCTGCGTTCTGGTGGGAACCCGGGCCCTGGAGGGGGACCTGATGGGCCGGGCGCTGGAGCGCTTCGGCCCGGAGCGGGTCTGGGCGGCTGTGGACGTGCGGGACGGCTATGTGGCCGTGGCAGGCTGGCAGCAGTTGCAGCCCGTGCGCCCGCAGGAGGCGGCGGTGCGGCTGGCGCAGCTGGGGGTACGGTGGGCCCTGGTGACCGACGCCGGCCGGGACGGCCTTCTTTCGGGCCCCAACGTGGCGCTGGCCCTGGAGGTGGCCTCCTGCGGGCTGGAGGTGCTGCTGGCGGGTGGCGTGGCGTCGGCGCAGGACGTGCGGGCCGTGGCCTCGGTGGCCCTGCGGCAGTCCCCGGGAGGCGGCAGGGGCCGGCTCCGGGGCGTGGTGGTGGGGCGGGCCCTGTACGAGGGCCGGCTGACCCTGGCAGAGGCGATGGCAGCGGCGCTGGCGGCGGCGCAGGAGGCGGCCGGCGGGGAGGTGGGGGCGTAGCATGCTGGCCTGCCGGGTCATCCCGTGCCTGGACGTGAAGGATGGCCGGGTCGTGAAGGGGGTCCGCTTCGTGGACCTGCGGGATGCCGGGGATCCGGCGGAGCTGGCGGCCCGCTACGAGGCCGAGGGGGCCGACGAGGTGGTCTTCCTGGACATCTCCGCGTCGGCCGAGGGGCGCCGCACCCTTCTGGAGGCGGTGGAGCGCACGGCCCGCCGGCTGTTCATACCCCTCACCGTGGGCGGCGGCGTGCGCTCGCTTGCGGATGCCCGGGAGCTGCTTTTGGCCGGCGCCGACAAGGTCTCCATCAACACCGCGGCGGTGGCCCGGCCGCAGCTCATCGCGGAGCTGGCGGAACGGTTCGGCTCGCAGTGCGTGGTGGTGGCCATCGACGCCCGGCGGGCGCCGGCGGGCCCGCAGGCCGACGGCGAGCTCCGCGGGGAAGGCGAGCTCCGCTGGGAGGTGTACACCCACGGCGGCCGGGTGCCCACCGGCCTGGACGCGGTGCGGTGGGCCCGCCAGGCGGTGGGGTTGGGTGCAGGCGAGCTTCTCGTGACCAGCATGGACATGGACGGCACCCGCCAGGGGTATGACTGCCGGCTGTTGCGGGCCATCAAGCAGGAGGTGTCGGTGCCCGTCATCGCCTCGGGGGGTGCCGGAAGCCTGGAGCACCTGCGCCAGGCCGTGGTGGAAGGCGGGGCCGACGCGGTGCTGGCCGCCTCCATCTTCCACTACGGCCAGCACACCGTGGCCGAGGTGAAGGCGTACCTGGCGGCGTGCGGCGTGCCGGTGCGCCGGTGAGGCGCGCCGGCCGGGCGGGCAGGGGGCCGGTTCAGGCGGAAGGCAGGCGGCAGGCGTCATGGCACAGGTGACAGGAGGCTCGCAAGCAGCGCAGGCGGCCGCGCAGCCCGGCCAGCTGCTGGAGAGGGTGCGCTGGGGGCCGGACGGCCTTGTTCCCGTGGTGGTGCGGGACGTGGCCACAGGATCGGTGTTGATGCTGGCCTACATGAACCGGGAGGCCCTGGCGGAGACCCTCCGCCGGGGTCAGGCCGTGTACTACAGCCGCAGCCGCCAGAGCCTGTGGGTGAAGGGGGAGAGCTCCGGCAACGCCCAGGAGCTGGTGCGCCTGTGGCTGGACTGCGACGGCGACGCCCTGCTGATGGAGGTGCGCCAGACCGGGCAGGGGGCGTGCCACACGGGGCAGTGGAGCTGCTTTCACCAGCCGCTGGCGGGCGGGCCCACCGACGCCTCGCCCGGCCCGTCCGGGCAGGAGCAGGATTCCCGGCCGGTACAGGCCCCCCAGCAAGCGCAGTCCCACGACGCCGGGGTCCTGGCCCGCCTGGCCCGGGTGATCGAGGACCGGGACCTGCACCCCAAGCCGGGTTCGTACACCACCCGGCTGCTTGCGGGCGGGCCCGACGCGGTCCTGAAGAAGGTGGCGGAGGAGGCGGGCGAAGTGCTCCTGGCCACCAAGCAGGTGGAGCTGGCCCGGGAAGCCCACGGCGGGGAGCCGGCCCTGCAGCAGGCCCGGGACGCCCTGGCCTGGGAGGCCGCCGACCTCCTTTACCACCTGCTGGTGACGCTGCGGTGGGCGGGCGTGGCGCCCGAGGCCGTCTGGCGGGAGCTGGCCCGGCGGCTTCCCCCGGAAGAGGGAGGAACCGGCAGGGGTGGCTGAGCTGGCCGCCTCCCTTCCCTTCTGGAA
>DATCLL010000020.1:0-11101 GCA_036563935.1 Limnochordales bacterium
GACAACCTGGTGCAGGTGGCCCACAACGTGCAGCTGGGCCCGGGCTGCCTGCTGGCCGGCCAGGTGGGAATTGCCGGCTCGACGCGGGTGGGAGCCGGGGTGGTGATGGGTGGTCAGGTGGGTGTAGCCGACCACCTGGAGATAGGGGACGGGGCGGTCCTGTACGCCAAGACGGGGGTCATCGGGGACGTGGAAGCCCAGGCCCGCCTGGTGGGCTACCCGCCGCTTCCCCACGGGGAGGCGCTGCGGGTGTGGGCCCTGATGCGGCGCCTGCCCGAGCTGGTGCGGCGGCTGGAGGCCCTGGAGCGTCGGCTTTCGGCCTCACCCCGGGAGGCGGGCCCTTGAGGGGCGGTGGGCCGGGACGTGCTGCTCCGGGCCGGCTGCGGCGCGGGCTCGTCCTGCTGTTGGCCTGGGCAGTGGCGGCAGCCGGGGCCGTGGCGGGCCCGGCTGCCTGGCCGGCACGGGCGTCCACGGCCTTCGGGCTGCGGGGTTCGGCGGTCCTGCGCAACCCCTCGGGGGAGCTGGGCCCGCCGGGTCAGCTGACGCTGGGGTTTTTCGGCTTTGACGGCCAGCTGGTGACCTACCTTCGCTACCAGTTCGGCCCTTCCGTGGAGCTGGGCCTTGCTTCGGCCTACGGCGCCCGCCCGGGGCTTGGGCCGCTGGCGGTGGTGCGCTGGCAAAAGGAAGGGCCCGGGCGTCCCGCCCTGGCCGCGGGCGTGCAGTACCGGGAAGGGTTCGTGGTGGCCGCCCGGAGCCTGGAGGACGGGTGGACCCGGGCCTACGGCGGGCTGCGCCTGGAGCTGGCGGGGGAGGGTTCTTCCGTGCGCCCCTTCGCGGGGCTGCAGCGGGTGCTGAACCCGGTGGTGGTGCGCCGCCCGGGACAGTCGCCGCCGCCCATCGTCACCGCCGGGGTGGAGCTGGACGGGCAGCACCTGGCCGTGGCGGTGACGCTGCAGGTGGGCTCAGGCCTGCAGCTGGACCTGGGGCTGCAGAGCCGGGAGTGGCTGCAGCTGGGAGGCGGGCTGTCCGTGAGCCGGCAGTGGTGAGAAGCCGTGCGCCTGCTGGACCGCTACGTGGCGGTGGAGTTCCTGGGCCCCTTCGCGGTGACCGCGGCGGGGTTCATGGTGCTGCTGTTGACCAGCACCATCTTCCAGCTGGCGGACCTGGTGGTGGTGCAGCGGGTTGCGGCCCTTTCCACGGTGAACCTCCTGTTGCTCAAGGTTCCGGCCGCGTTGAGCCTGGCCATACCCATCGCCACCCTCTTTGCCACCCTGCTGGCCACCGGCCGGCTGATGCGGGACGGCGAGCTGACGGTGATGCGCACGGCAGGCCTTTCCCTGCTTCGCATCGGGACGCCCATGCTGGTGCTGGGCGGCCTCATCAGCGCTGCCAACTACGCCCTCAACGAGTACGTGCTGCCGGCGGCCAACTACCGCTACGAGGTGCTGGTGCGCCGGCTGATGAGCCAGGACCCGGTGCCCGCCATCGCGCAGGACGTCTTCTTCCGGGGCGGCCCCAGCCACTGGTTTTACGTGCGGGAGGTGAACCGGGACCAGCGGCTGCTCAAGGACGTGCTGGTCTACGAGCTGGTGCCGGGCAGCTTCCCCACCCTCTACACCGCCCGCCGGGGCTACTACCAGGGCCGCACGTGGGTGCTGGAGGACGTGACCATGAAGCGCCTGGACGAGCAGGGGTACGTGGCGGTGGAGGCGGCCATGCGCCGCTGGCAGGTGACCCTGGCGGAACCCACCGAGTCGCTTCTGGGCGCGCAGAAAAGCCCGGACGCCATGAGCCGCCGGGAACTGGGCGAGCAGATCCGCCGCATGCGCCAGGCGGGCCTGGCCCCGGGCAGCCTGCTGGTGGACTACCACGTGAAGCTGTCGCTGCCCCTCTCCTGCCTGGTGCTGGTTTTGTTGGGGCTTCCCCTGGCGCTGCAGGGCGGCCGGGGTGACCGCTCCTTCGGGGTGGCGGCCAGCCTGGGGCTGACGCTTTTGTACTACATCCTCTTCGCCCTGTCCCGGTCGCTGGGCAATTCGGGCAGCCTCAGCCCCGTGGCGGCGGCCTGGCTGCCCAACCTGACGTACCTGGCGGCGGCGGGGTGGCTTCTGCACCGGGCGGAATGGGCGGGGTAGGCGCAAGGCGGTGGCGCAGGCAAGGGGCAGGCCGTCACAGACCAGGGGCATGCGGGCCGGCCTGGCCGTCCTGCTGGCCGTCGCCTGCTGGGCCGGCTGGGCCCTGACGGGGCATGCCGGCCAGGCGGTGCAGGTGGAGCTGGCGCCCGGGGCGCGGGCCGCCATCCTGCCTCCCGAGGTGGTGGCCGAAGGGGGCGTGACCGCCCGGCTGCGGGACACCACCGTGCGGGCCCGGCGGCTGCGCTACGACGACCGCCAGCGGGTGGCCGTCTTCGAGGGGGACGTGGAGCTGGAGCAGCCGGGGCGGCTGGTTCGGGGCGAGCGCCTCACCTACCGGCTGGATGAGGACCGGGCCGAGATGGAGCAGGCCACGGTGCAGGAGCAGGCTCCAGGCCTGGGGCTGACCGTGAACGCCCGCACGCCCCGGGTGGTGGCCACCCCCCAGCGGCTGGTGGCCGAGGGGGCGGAACTCACCACCTGCCCGCTGCCCCTGGAGCACGCCCAATACCGGGTGAGGGTGCGCCGGCTGGAGGTGGAGCCCGGGCGGTGGGTTCGGGCCTGGCATGCGGTGGTGTACGACAGCGGCGTGCCCATCTTCTACTGGCCGTACCTGCAGTTCTCCCTCACCAACCCCCGCTCGGGCCGGTTCAGCCCGCCGGAGGTGGGCTACGGCAACCGGGAGGGGTGGTACGTGCGCTTCCGGGTGCCGTACCAGGGGCCGGGGCCTACCCGCTACGGCTACCTGCTGGCCAACTACTACGAGCGGCTGGGGCCGGGGCTGGGCGTCTACCAGGCCCTGTACGACGACGGCAC
The DNA here is from genome assembly GCA_036563935.1 of Limnochordales bacterium. Taxonomy (GTDB): domain Bacteria; phylum Bacillota; class Limnochordia; order Limnochordales; family Geochordaceae; genus DATCLL01. The sequence continues at coordinate 2,946 of DATCLL010000020.1, forward strand.
CAACTGGCTGGCGGTGATGGCCCAGGGAACGGCCAACCGGGCCGGCCGGGTGCCGGACCTGCTGCTGGGCGTGGAGGCCGCCGCCAGGCCGCAAGGGGAAGGCTCGCTGCAGCTGCAGGCTGCCGCCTCGCAGAAGGATGAGCTGGGCACCGTCCGGCAGGAGGGGCGCCTTTCGGCCCGGGGGGACGTGGCGGCCTGGGGGCTGGCCTCCCAGCTGGACGCTCTGGTATCTGCCTCGGATCCCGGCGCCCCCGGCGTGGACGGCACGTGGGTGGCGGGACGCCTGCAGCTGGATCCTCCCGGCTCCCGTACCTGGAAGCTCCAGGCCCGGGGCCGCTGGGACGTCAACACCGTGGACCTGCTCACGCCCCGGGTGCTGTGGGACCTGGACGGGCGGGTGGAGTACCGCCCGCAGGACCAGCAGGGGCGACCGGCCAGGTGGGCCCTGTGGGCGGCGGCCGGCCACCAGACCAACCCGGACCTGTTCGGGGATCCGGCGGGGCAGTGGCCCGTCGCCCCGTGGGTGGCCCAGGAACGGCTGCCCGAGGTGGGGCTGGACCTGTCCGCCTGGCAGGGGACGGCCGGCGAGGTGCCGGTGGCGCTCGTGGCCACGGTGTCGGCGGGACGGGTGCGGGAGCTGGTGCGGGACAGCTCGGCCCCGGCGGGTTCCCAGCGCCCCATCGGGGCCGCTGGGCTTGTGGCGGTGGAGGACGTGCGGTTCGCCCTGCGGCCGGCCTTGCGGGTCGGGCCCACCGGGGGGCCGGAGCGGGCGCAGGGGGAGGTGGCGTTGTGGACGGCGGCATACGCAGGCGGCCACTCCCAGGCCGCAGCCACGGTGAGCCTGTCGGCCGAGCCTGTCTCCACAGGCTCCACCCACCTGCGCCTGAGCTACCAGCTGAACCGGCCCCTATGGCAGGCGCCCAAAGGCCCCTCCCCCTTCCAGCATGACCGGGTGCAGTCGGAGCAGCTGCTGGGGGCACGGGCGGAGGTGGGCAGGGGCCGGCCTGCCGGCGCGTGGGTGCAGGCCAGCTACCTCCTCTCCCAGGGGCGCTGGAAGGAGGTGGCGGCCCAGGCCGAACTGGGCAGGGGCGGGCCGTGGTCGGCGGGGCTGTTCGCCCTGTACCAGCCCGACCTGGGGGGCTGGCGCTGGGCGGTGGGCTGGGGGGATGCCCGACTGGGCGGCGTTCGGGCCGGGATGGCCGCCAGGCTCCTCTTGGGGCCGGGCACCGTGGACCATGTGGCGGTGCGCCTGGTGGCGCCCCTGGGTTCTTCCGCCAGCGTGGCGGCGGGTGCTGACGCCAACCCGGCATCCGGCGGCTGGCTGCGCTACGACTTCAAGCTGCAGCTGCGCATGACCGCCGACTGGGTGGTGGCGGGCACGGTGCGCTTCGACCAGGCCCTGGGAGGGCTTCAGCAGGCGGAGCTGGCCCTGGTGTGGGATCAGGACTGCCGCAGCATCGCCCTGCGCTACGACTCGGCACAGCGTAGCGTGGGGGTGCTGTACCAGGTGCGGGGCTTCGCGCAGCCGCTGGTGGGCGTGGCGGTGCGGGAGGGCGACGAGCTCTACCAGGACCCCAGCTGGCAGGCCCACCTGGAGCGGCTGCGTACCAGCCTGTGAGCGGGCGAGGGACAGGAAGGGGCCGGCTTGGGCAGGTGCAGGGCGGGAAGTCCCACACCCCACCCGGCCGGGGCGTGAGGGTATGAGCCGGCGGGCGGTGGCGGCGGCGCTGGCCTTCCTGGCCGCGGCGGGAGCGGCGGCCTGGGCGTTGGGGTGGTTTTGGGGTGGGGCCGGGTGGCCCGGGTGGCCCGGCCGCCCGCGGGGCGCCACCCGCACGCCGCAGGGCTTGCAGTCGCTGGCTGCTGCGCCCGGGATGCTCACCGAAGGGCTGCACCTGGTGGGACGGCGCATGGGGGTGCGCCAGTGGGAGGCCGACGCCCGGCGCATCGCCCAACCCCTGGAGGGCAAAGCCCTTCGTTTCGAGGACGTGCAGGACGGGGTCTTCTACCGGGAGGGCAAGGCGTTCTTGAACTTCGAAGGAGACGGCGGCGTCTACGAGGAACCCACGGGCCGGCTGTGGCTGCAGGGCCGCTTTCGCCTGCAGCACCCCCAGGGGTACCGCCTGGATGCCCGGGACCTGGTGTGGGAAAGCGGGCCCCAGCGGCTGGCCACCCAGCAGCCGGTGCGGGTGGAGGCCCCGGAATTCACGGTGGAGGCGGGCTCCATGGTCCTGGACGTGGCTGCCGGCGTGGCGCACCTACGGGACGGGGTGACCCTGCGCCAGGCTGCCGGGGTGCACGTGCGGGCTCCGGCCGCGGACTGGTACGTGGAGACGGGTGAGGTCGTGGTCTATGGCTCAGCGGAGGCCTGGCGACCGTGAGCGGGCGATGTCCCTGACCCGGGCCGCCCACCGCCGGGGTGTCGGCACGCGGGCCGCCGCAGCGGCGGCCGTGGTGGCGGCGGCCGTGGTGTGGGCGGCCGCGTGGGCAGGGCCTGCGGCTGCCCCTGCCCGGGCCGGGGCAGCCTCCTCCGGCCCCTCTGCGCCGCCACCCGCCAGCCCGGCCCCGGGGCGGCCGCCGGCAGGGGCGGCGCCCGCTCCCGCGGCCGGCCCTGCCGGGCCGGACGGGGAGCCGGTGCGCATCCTGGTGGTCAACGCGCCCCCCGACGTCCGCACCGGCCGGTGGGATCCCAAGACCGGCGTGTGGGAGTTCGACCCGCCGGCCGGGGCATGGGTGCGGGTAGAGTGGGGCGAGTGGCAGGCCCAGGCCCGCAAGCTGCGCTGGCAGGCCCAGGAGCAGGTGGCGGAGCTGGTGGGCGAGGTGAACGTGCGCCGGCCCGACCTGGAGGTGAGCGCTGCCCGGGCCCTCGTGCGGGTGAGCGAGCGGCGCAGCCGCCTGGAAGGCGATGTGAGGGCCGTGCAGTTCCAGCCGGGCGATCCGAACCGCCGCCCGCTGCGCAGCCTCAGCGCCCAGAGCGTGGACATCGACGAGGCCAGGGAGCTTGTGGAAGCCCACCAGGGGGTGCGGGTGGAGCAGGCGGACCCCGCCTTCTGGGCCCGGGGAGACGAGATGAGCTATTCCGGCCGCACGGGGCGGCTGGTGCTGACGGCCCGCTCCGGGGTCAGCGGCGAAGCTCAGGGCTACCGGCTGGCCCAGGCCGCGCGGCTGGAGTACGACACCCGCACGGGGGAGCTGGTGCTGTTCGGGCCGGCCACCCTGCAGGGCTCCACGCCGGCCTCCTCTCGCAGCCAGAGCCCGCAGACCTCCGCCAGCCCCTGACATCCCGGCCAGCAGTTGCACCCGGCCGGGCTGCCTTTTGCATGGTATAGTGCGGCCGGGTTTGACGCGATGGCTGGCAAGGCGTGGCGTTCCCGCACCCGGCGGCTGGCCTCCCGTCCGCCGTGGGCGGTGGTGGCTGCCTGGGCCGTGCTGGTGGCCCTGGCGTCGTCGGTTGCCGCCACGGCCGCTTCCGCGGCCATGGGGGCCGGCCTGGACCGGCTGCTGCAATCGGCTGCCGGGCGCCCGGGAGAGTATGACCTGCTGGTGCAGGTGCGCCAGGAGCAGCGCCCGCAGGCCGAGGCCGCGCTGCGGGCCCTGGCGGCCTCGGCCCTGGGTGGGGCGGCGCTTCGGCCCGGGCCGCAGGTGGCCTCCACGGCCACCTTCCTCGTGGACCTGCCTCCACGGCAGGAGCGGGCGGAGCTTTTGGAGCGGCTGGGCGGGCTTTTGGAGGGCGTGCCCGGGTACGTGGCCTGGGTGCCGCTTCTGGAGCCCTCCTGGACCGTGGATTCCCCGCCGCCGGCCCTGGTGAACCGCCTGCTGCAGGACGCCCGGCGCCACAGCGGGGTGCGCCTGGCCTTCCGCCACGGCGGCGGGGTCGTGGTGGTGGCCAGCGGCCCGGAGGAGTCCCAGCGGGTGGAGGCGTGGCTGCGCCGGTGGCTGGGCCGCTTCCGGGTGGTGAGGCTGTCTGCCTCACCGTCCCAGGGCCTGACGCCGGGCTCCGCCCCCGAACCGCCGGGGAGCACATGGCCCCCGGCTTCGCAGCTGGCCGGGGAGGTCGCCCGGCGGCTGTCCTCGGCAGGAGTGCACGTTGTGGCCTGGGGGCCTGGCGCCGGGGCGGGCTCGGGCTCCCAGGGGCGGGCGGCCGCGCAGGCCCTGGTGCAGGGCCTCATGCAGTACGCGCTCACCGCCTCCGTCCGGTACCGGCCCGGGATGGGCCGGGAGCTTGCCCCCGGCGAGCCGGTGTGGGTGGGGCCGCTGGCTGCCACCGTGGTGCAGGCCGGCCCGTGGGGAGCGGTGGCGGTCATCACCGGGGAGGCTCCCGATGGCCTGAGCCTCTCCCAGCTGGCCGAGCGGGAGTGGGAGGTGGCGGACGGCCGGGGACAGGTGGTCGGAAGCGCCCGCCTGGGGGGCACCCGACTGGAGCTGGAGCTGGCCCTGGAGCGGGCCCGGCAGTGGGTCGACCAGCTGCAGGGCCTGCAATCCCACACCCGGGCCGCCGGCCAGTGGGTCGAGCAGGCCCTGGCCGAGCTGGGACGGGTCCGGGGGCGGCTGGAGGAGTTCATGGCCACCCTGGATGGCCTGCGCAGAGCCGCCCGGCCGGAGCAGGACGCGGGGCAGGCCCTGGTGGCCCTGGCCTTGAGCGTCCTGCTGGGCTCCCGGGTCCAGGCGGCTGCGCCCGCGCCCGGCGAGCCGGGCGGGCCGCAGAGGCCGGACGGGCTAGAGGGAGCCTTCCAGCGCCTCACCCAGGGGCTTCGCCAGCTTCAGCAGCGCATCTCGGCCCTGACGCCCGGCTCCCTGGAGGAGGTCTCCCGCCAGCTGGGCTCCCTGCGCCAGGAGCTGCCGGACGTGGACCCGGGAGCGCTGGCCCAGCTTCTGCGGGCCGTGCAGCTGGACCAGGAGGGCCCCGCCGCCCCCGCCGCAGAGCTGGTGGTACAGGGGCCCGTGCCGTCGCCGGCCAGGCTGTTGAAGCTGGCAGGGCTGCCGCGCGCAGATTCGCCGCCAGGCTCCGACGTGGCAGGACGCTGGGAGGTCCAGGTGCTGGCGGCGGGCTCGGTGCACCCCAGTGCGCGGGCTTCGGCCCTGGCCCTGGTGCACCAGGCCCGCAGGGCCGCCGCCCTGGCTGCCGGGGCGGTGGCCGTTGCGCTCGCCCTTCTCAACGATTGGGCCTGCCTGGCCGCCGCCTCCCTGCACGCGGCTTGTGGCCTGCGCCCGAAGCGCCTGCGGCGCCTGCGGCGGGCGTGGGCGTGGGGCGGCGCGGCCCTGGGAGCGGCCGCCTCACTGGCCGGTGCGTGGCTGGCCTGCCGGCCCCTGGGGACAGCAGCCGGCTCGGCCGTGGCGGCTGCGGGGGCAGCGGCCGGATGGGTGGCGGGGCGGCTGGCGCTGCGCCTTGCCTCGGTGGATCCCGATTCGGTGGAGGCAGGACGGGCCTTCGGCGTGGAGGGTTCGGCCCTGCTGCTCTCGGTGGTGATACCCCAGGCCCGGCCCGGGCTGCTGAGCCTGGTGGGGGCGCTGCTGGGTCGCCTGCCAGCGAGCCGGGCCGGCGCCCCCCTGAGCCCGGCGCCGGCGCCTTCGGCCGCGGCCGGGCCGCAGCGCGGCCAGCCGCCCCCGCCTGTCCTGGAGGCCGAGGGGCTGGTGAAGCGCCTGGAGGGGCGCACGGTGCTTGCCGGGCTTGACCTGCGCCTGTGGCCAGGGGAGACGGTGGTGCTCATGGGCCCCAGCGGCTGCGGCAAGTCCACGGCCCTGCGGTGCCTGGCGGGGCTGTATGAGCCCGACGGGGGAACGGTGCGGGCCTTCGGCGAAGACCTGGCCCAGGCCGACCCCACGCGGCGCAGGCAGCTTCGCCGGCGCATCGCCCTGGTGTTCCAGCGCCCGCAGCTGGTGGGCCACCTCAGCGTGCTGGACAACGTGATGCTGCCGCTGGTGGCAGACGGCCTCGACCCTGCGCAGGCCCGGGAGAGGGCCTGGCTTGCCCTGGAGCGGGTGGGCGCCGCCCACCTGGCCCGGGCCATGCCGGCCCGGCTGTCCGGCGGCGAGGGGCAGCGGGTGGCCATCGCCCGGGCGTTGGCCTGCGAACCCGAAGTGATTTTGTGGGATGAGCCCACCGCCCACCTGGACCCCCCTCGGGTGGGGGAACTGCTGGAGCTGGTGCAGGATCTGGTGCGGCGCCTGCGAACCACCATGCTCATCGTCACGCACCAGGCCCGCTTCGCCTGCCAGGTGGCGGGCCGGCTGGTCCTGATGGACGGCGGGCGGGTGGTGGAGGAAGGCCCGCCGGACAGGGTGTTGGGGCAGCCTGCCAGCGAGGTGGGCCGCCGGTTCGCCGCGCTGGCGGCCTGGTGAGGATCTTGCCCGGAGCCGAGAAGGGGCCGAGGAGGGCGGAGCCGGGTGCGCCAGAGAACCCTGGCCCGGGAGGTGAAGCTGGAGGGAGCCGGCCTTCACACCGGGCAGCCGTGCCGGCTGCGCCTGGGCCCGGCCCCGCCCGACAGCGGCTGGCAGCTTCGGCGGGTGGACGTGCGCCCGCCCGTGACCATTCCCGTGGGCCCGCAGGCGGTGGTGGCTGCCCCCCGGTGCACCGCGCTGGGCGTGGACGGCGTGCAGGTGATGACGGTGGAGCACCTGTTCGCGGCGCTTTCGGGGCTGGCAGTGGACAACGTGGCCATCGAGGTGGACGGGCCCGAGGTGCCTGCCCTGGACAACAGCGCCCTGCCCTTCGTCCAGGCCGTGCTGGAGGCGGGCTTGCAGGACCAGCCCGCTCCCCGGCGGGTGCGCCGGCTGCGCCGGGCCGTCTGGGTGCTGGAGGCGGAGCGGGGTCAGATGGCGGTGGCCATGCCCTGCCACGAGCTGCGGGTGGCCTACGCGTTCGTGAGCGACCGGCCGGCCCTGGAGGACCAGTACGGCGAGTTTGCGGTGCGGCCACAGACCTTTGCCCGGGAGCTGGCGCCGGCCCGTACGGTGGCCTTCCTGGACGAGGTGCAGGAGCTGCGCCGCCGGGGTCTGGGGCTGGGGGGAACCGCCGACAGCGTGGTGCTGGTAGGCCCCCAGGGGTGCGCCGGGCCGTTGCGCTTTGCCGACGAGGTGGTGCGCCACAAGATCCTGGATCTGGTGGGTGACCTGGCCCTGGCCGGGGCCGTGCGTGCCCGGGTGCTGGCGGTGCGTTCGGGGCACCGGCTGCACCACCAGCTGGCACGCCGCATCCTGCAGGAAAGCCTTCTGGAGCCGGAGGGGATGGAGGCGCCGTGAGCGGGTCCAGCGCGCTGGAGATCGACGCCATCCTGGAGCGAATCCCCCACCGCTACCCCTTCCTGCTGGTGGACCGGGTGCTGGAGCTGGAGTCCGGCCGCCGGGCGGTGGCCATCAAGAACGTCACCATCAACGAGCCCTTCTTCCAGGGCCACTACCCCGACTTCCCCATCATGCCGGGGGTGCTCATCCTGGAGGCCCTGGCCCAGGCTGCCGCTATCATGATGTACCCCCACGTGAACCGCACCGAGCGCCTGCCCGTCCTGGCCGGCATCGACGGGGCGCGGTTTCGGCGCATGGTTCGGCCCGGGGACTGCTTGCGCCTGGAGGTGGAGATGGTTCGGGCCCGCTCGGGGCTGGGCGTGGTGGCGGGGCGGGCCTGGGTGGACGGGCAGCTGGCCTGCGAGGCGGAGTTCCTTTTCGGCAGCCGGAGCATGGAAGGACAGGGCAAGGGTGCAGACCAGGGCGGGCGGGAAAGTTCGTGACAGGGTCTGAGCCCGAGGACGCCGGCATACATCCCACGGCCCGCCTTCACCCCACCGCCGTGGTGCACCCCACGGCCCGGGTGGGCCCGCAGGTGGAGCTGGGCCCGTACGTGGTGGTGGGGCCCGGGGTGGTGCTGGAGCCGCAGACGGTGGTGGAGGCCTTCGCGGTGCTGGAAGGCCCGACCCGGGTGGGGGCGCGCTGCCGCATCGCCACCGGTGCCGTGGTGGGCGGGCCGCCCCAGGACGTCCACTACCAGGGGGAACCCACCCAGCTCCTCATCGGGGAACAGGTCTACCTGGGCCCCTACACCACCGTGAGCCGCGGAACCCCCAAGGGCGGCGGGGTGACCCGCATCGGGCAGGGGTGCGTGCTGGAGTACGGGGCGCACGTGGGCCACGACTGCCAGCTGGGCCGGGAGGTGCGCATGGAACCCC
>DATCLL010000021.1:0-5169 GCA_036563935.1 Limnochordales bacterium
CGCTCCTTGTCCACCAGCACCGAAAAGTACAGCTCCCGGGCAGCCGGCACCGCCCGCTCCACCCACAGCCGCTCCACGGGGTAACCGCCAACGGTGGAACCCAGCAGCCGCAGCGCCCCGTCCCGGGCCTGGCGGGGCCCGTCGGCCCGAACCACCGCTCCCGCCTTGCCCCTGCGGCCCACGGGCACCAGCGCCTTGAGCACCACCGGCCCGCCCAGCTCCAGGGCGGCCGCCTCCGCCTCCTGCGGGGTGGAGGCTACCCTGCCCTCGGGAACCGCCACCCCGGCGGAGGCGAGCCACCGCTTGGCGTCGTGTTCAAGTATCCGTCCCAGCGCCGTTCACCTCGGCTTGCCGCATGTGGAAAAGCCGCTGCAGGTAGTCGGCAGCGGCCCGGGCGATGTGTTCCCGCATGGCCTGTGCTGCCCGCTCCCCGTCCCGGGCCGCCAGGGCGTCCAGGATGGCCTGATGCTCCTGCACGGAGCGCTGCGCACGGCCCGGCACGAAGACCGGGGTGAAAACGGTGCGCCCGGCCCACAGCTGCTGGATGAGGCGCACCAGCTGGGACATGCCCGATGCCTGGTGCACCAGACGGTGAAAGCGGGCGTTGAGCTCCACCACCGAACCCTGGTCCTGCCGGCGCACGGCGCGGGCCATGGAGCGGTGCACCTCCCGGAGCTGCTCCAGGGCCTCGGCCGGCATGCGCCCGGCCGCCAGGCGAGCTGCCTCGGACTCCAGAAGCTGGCGCAGGTGGTAGTTCTCCCGCAGGTCCTCCTCCCGGAACTCCCGCACCACGAAGCCCCGCTGGGGCAGCGGCACGATGAGGCCCTCGCTTTCCAGGCGCCGCAGGGCCTCCCGCACCGGCTGGCGGCTGGTGCCCAGCTGGGCGGCCAGCTCCTCCTGCACCAGGCGCTGCCCGGGACGCAAGCGCCCGTGCAGGATGGCCTCCCGCAGCGCCCGGGTGACCGCCTCGCTCACGGAGACCACCGTCTCCGCCGTCACCGGCGCCAGGGCAGGGCCGGCAGACTCGCTCACGACGACGCCTGCCCCCAGCGGGACAGAAGGGCCCGGGCCCGCTCCACCATGGGCAGGTCCACGGCCCGCCCCCGCACCTGCACCGCTCCCCGCCCCTCCCGGGCGGCCTGCTCGTACGCCTGCACCACCTCCCGGGCAAAGGCCAGGGCGTCCTCGGCAGGGGTAAAGACCTGCCGGGCGATGGGAACCTGGCGCGGGTGGATGAGGAGCTTGCCGGCAAACCCCATGCGCAGCGCCCTCTCGCAGGCGGCGCGCAGCCCCTCGTCGTCCTGGAAGTGGGCGTAGATGCCGTCCACGGGAGGTGCCAGGCCCAGGCGCCGGCTTTCCACCACCACCTGGCCCCGCAGCTGCCAGATGAGCTCCGACGCATCGGGGTCTTCCACCGAGACCAGCCCCAGGTCCAGGGCCAGGTCCCAGGTGCCCACGGCCACCCGCTCCACACCCGCCGCCCGGGCCAGGGCCGGCAGAGCTGACAGGCCCTGCACCGACTCCACGATGGGCAGGATTCTCCGGGCGCCGGCCCGGTACAGGGCGGCTACCGCTGCGGGATCTTCAGCCTTGGGAAGCACCGCGCCGTGGAAGCCCGCCCACGGAACGTGCCGCAGATCCTCCGCGAAGTGGGGCCCGGCCGGCCCGTTTACCCGCACCCACACCTGCACGCCGTCGGGCAGCCCCTGCTGCGCCACGGCCGCCGCGGCCTGTCGGGCCCTTTCCTTCTCCGAATCGGGAACGCTGTCTTCCAGGTCCAGGATGACGGCGTCGGCGCCGCAGGTAAGCGCCTTCTGCACCTTGCGCCCGTCCACGGCGGGCACGAACAGGTACGTGACGGCCATCTCCGACCCCCTCCCCCCGGCGGGCAGCTGGGGATGGGAGCTGCATCCGTGGATCTCTGGATCCGAACCCCCGGCAGACGGTTCGCCGTCCGCCGGCCCACTCCTGCCGGCGGGCCGGGTATACTGCCACCCGGCCCGCCAGGCTCCCCGGGCGCCTCAGCGCAGGTAGCGGCTGGTCCACAGCACCCCTTCCTCGGCCGTGAAGGGAGCCGGAATGATCCGCTCGCTGTACAGGAACGTCAGGTGGTTGCGCATGGACTCCTCGGTGATGACCCCGTCGGCGGAAAGGGCCGGCAACAGCTGCCGCAGCGTCTGGGCCAGCTGCGCCGTGGCCTGACTGGAGTAGTAGGGCGCAAGGCGCGCCACCGCCTGGTCGAAGTTGGACCGCAGGAAGGCGTTGGCCCGGTTCAAGGCCCGCACGTAGCGCCGCAGAACCTCTTCGTTGCCCCGGGCGAAGCGCTCCGTGGTGGCCATGGCGGTGTACAGGAAGTTGGCGAACTCCGGCACGTCACCCTCGGAGCTCTTGATGAGGATGCGCCCGATGCCCTCCGCCTCCGCGATGCCCGGCGTGGGCGGCGACAGCATGAACCCGTCGATCTGCCCCGTCCGCATGGCCGCCAGCAAAGCGGCCCCGCCGCCCACGGTGACGATCTGCACGTCCCTGTCCGGGTCCATGCCGGCCCGGCGCACGTAGTAGCGGGTGTACTGGTCGGTGGCCGCTCCCGGCCGGGTGATCCCGAGCCGCAAGCCCCTCAGGGCCGCCAGCCGCCGCTCCAGGGGATCCTGCCGGCTCACCCCCAGCCGGTCGGCCACGGCCGTGCGCATGACGAAATCCAGGGTGACCCGGTTGGCCAGGTTGTAAAAGAAGAAAACCCTCTGGCCCTGGCGCTGCAGCTGCACCAGCTGGAACGGGTCGGCGTCGGTGACGTGCACCTCTCCCGCCACCAGGGCGGTCGTGGCCAGCTGGCCGCTTTCCATCTCCACCAGCTCCACCTGGAGGCCCTCGTCCGCGAAGTACCCCAGGGCCTGCGCCAGGAAGACCGGCGCCACGAACAGCGTTCCCGTGTGGGCCTCCCGCAGCCGCACCGCCGCTCCCGCCTGGGCCCTGCCCGCCCCGCACAAGACAGCTGCCCCCACAGCCGCCGCCAGCACCCCTGCTGCCGCCTTGCCCCTCCACGGGCGAACCATGCCTGACCCCCTTACCCGCTCGCCTGGGCCGCTTCCACCGGCCCGTCCCCCTGCGGCGCGTGCGCCGCCGCCAACGCATCCCGCGCCATCGCCATCACGAGGGCTGCGACAGGCCCGCACCCCCCTTCCACCGGGCGGCCCGGGCCTCCAGCAGGTTCACCAGCCCGTTCATGGCTAGCACCACCGCCAGAAGGGCCACGATGCCCGCAAACAGCCCCGGGGTGTCGAACCACCCCGCCGCCCTGCCGATGACGTGGCCCACGCCCCGGTTGGAGGAGATGAACTCCCCCACGATGGCCCCGATCATGGCCTGGGGCACGGCCGTCTGCAGGCCGGTGATGATGATGGGCGCCGCGCCGGGGATGACGATCTTCTGCAGGATCTGGCGTTCGCTGGCCCCCATGACCCGGGCGATCTGGATGAGCTCGGGATGGACGTTGCGCACCCCGGCGATGGTGTTCATCAGCACGATGAAGAACACCATCAGCGCCGCCACCACCACCTTGGAGTTCAGCCCGATGCCGAACCACATGATGATGAGCGGCGCCAGGGCGATGCGGGGAATCCCGTAGAAGGCCGCCAAAAGCGGTTGCACCGTCGCATACAGGAGGTCGCTTCGGGCCAGCACGAACCCCGCCGCCATTCCCAGGGCCGCTCCGGCCACGTACCCCAGCACGGCCTCCAGCACCGTGAACTGCAGGTGGTACAGCAGGTTCTCCTTCATCAGCAGCCGCCACAGCGCCTCCATGATGGCCGAGGGGCGGGAGACGAAGAAGATGTCGATGAGCCTCCCCGAGGCCAGCTCCCAGCCCGCCAGCAGCACCAGCACCAGCGCCAGCCGGCTGGCGGCGACTCGCCGGCGCCGCCGCCGCTCCGCCCGGGCTGCGGCCTGCTCCACCTCCTCCAGCAGGCGGCGGGCGGCCGCACCGGCCGCCGGCTGCGCCCCGGCCTGCAGCATGCCCGGCGCTGCCGTCTGTGGAAGCGTGCTCATGCCGAAGCCTCCTCTGCCCGGGCCCTGAAGCGCTGCTCCAGCAGCTGCCCGCGGATGTCGTTCCACAGGCTGTCGAAGATGCGGTTGAAGTTGGGGGCCTCGTGGATGTGGAAGACGTCCCGGGGCCGGGGGATGTCCACCACGTACTCCTTCAGGATCCGCCCGGGAGCCCGGCTGAACACCAGTATCCGGTCCGAGAGGGCCACGCTCTCCACCAGGTCGTGGGTGACGAACAGGATGGTCTTGCCCGAGCCCTGCCACAGCCGCAAAAGCTCGTCCTGCAGCACCATCCGGGTCTGCGCGTCCAGGGGCCCGAACGGCTCGTCCATGAGCAGCACGTCCGGGTCGTACACCAGCGTGCGGATGATGGAGGCCCGCTTGCGCATGCCCCCCGACAGCTCGTGGGGGTAGTGGTGCTCGAACCCTTTCAACCCCACCCGCTCGATGAGTTCCAGGGCCCGCTGCTCCCGCTGGGGCCGGGGGACGCCCCGCAGCTCCAGGGCCAGCTGCACGTTCTCCAGCAGGTTGCGCCACGGCAGGAGGTTGTCGTCCTGGGTGACGAAGCCCACGTCGGTGTTGACGGCCTGCACCGGCCGACCCTTGTACAGCACCCGGCCGGCCGTGGGGCGCAGAAGCCCTGCGACCAGTTTCAGGATGGTGGACTTGCCGCAGCCCGACGGCCCCACCAGGGTGACGAAGGAACCCCGCTCGATGCGGGCGCTGACGTTGTCCAGGGCCAACAGCGCCCGGTGGCTTCCTCCCCGGGGCCGGGTCACGAAGGCCATGGAGACGCTTTCAAGCTCGATGATGGCTTCGGTCTGTCCCATCCCTGTCCCCTGTCGGGACGCTGGTCGGGGCGCCGGGACTTGAACCCGGGACCTACTGCTCCCAAAGCAGTCGCGCTGCCAAACTGCGCCACGCCCCGGCCTGCATTCATGCTACCCGGCGCCGCCTGCCCCGTCAACGCCGCCACCCGCCGGCCACCAGAAGCTCCACCAGCAGGGGTTCCGCCTGCCGCCACGCCCGGGCCCGGTGGCTGATGCGGTTTTTCTCCTCCAGGCTCAGCTGGGCCAGGGTGCGGCCGCCCAGCTGGGGAAGCTCGAAGATGCCGTCGTAGCCGAACCC
>DATCLL010000022.1:0-2781 GCA_036563935.1 Limnochordales bacterium
GTCCGTACGGCCAGCAGGGCGATGACGGGCTCGGCGTACCGGGCGAAGTAGGCCTGCATGCCGGCCCAGCTGCTCTGCACCGCCGCCGCCCGGTGGCCGAGCTCCCTTGCCAGCCGCACAAGGGTTGCCACGCTTGTGCCCCCGCCCGGGGCCATGCCGGCCCGGGACGCCAGCTCGGCTTCGCTCACGGGCTCCCCCAGCGCTCCCAGCACGGTGGCCAGCGCGGCCAGCCCGCAGGTGTCGTCCCGAGACTGGCGGTGCACGCCCTGCATGCGCAGCTGGTGCTCGCTGGCCCACCAGGAGGGCCCGAAACGCCAGCCTGAGCTGGCGGCGCCGTGCCACGCCCACACCGGGGGGAACTCCGCGGCCCCTTCGGCCCGAGCACCCAGCCCGGCCACCAACGCTATCAACGTGACGCCCCAGGCGGGCCACGTTCCCATGCCCACCACTCCCACCAGCCTGCGATCGTCGCACTATCGCACGCACCGACACCGGCACTGCCGCCCGTGACCCTGGCGTTCCGCCGCGGGCCGCCAGGCTCCGCACCGCTGCCGTTGCATCCAGCCTTCCGCCTGCTGTTCGGCAGGCCGCTCCACCGTTGGCGTGGGCGGGCAATTCCCACAAACGATCGTATCGCTATCCATCCATTCGATGGAACACCTGGTGTTGCGTGCCATAACCTTCCGCCGCCGCCCTGACCCCCGGATGCCCGAAAAGCTCCTGCTCCCGCACCCGGGCTCCGTCTCCGGCACCCGAGCCTGGGGCGGCCTGCTCGGCCCCTGTCCGCCCCGGGCTCAACCTTGCGCCCGCTGCCGCGGCCAGGTTAGCTGAGAAGGGAGGGCCGTGGCCGCCGCACGGCAGAAGGAGGGTGGCCCATGGGCGGTTTTCCCGAGGGCTTCTTGTGGGGTGCGGCCACTTCCGCGTACCAGGTGGAGGGTTCCCTGCAGGCCGACGGCCGCGGGGAGTCCATCTGGGATGTCTTCTGCCGTATGCCGGGCTCGGTGGCGGACGGTTCCTGCGGCGAACCGGCCTGCGACCACTACCGGCGCTTCCGGGAAGATGTGCGCCTCATGCGGGAGCTGGGGCTGAAAGCCTACCGCTTTTCCATCGCCTGGCCCCGCCTGTTCCCGGACGGGCGCGGGCGGGCCCGTCCCGAGGGGCTGGACTTTTACCGGCGGCTGCTGGATGAGCTGCACCAGGCGGGCATCGTGCCGGTGGCGACCCTGTACCACTGGGACCTGCCCCAGGCCTTGCAGTACCGGGGCGGGTGGACCAACCGCGACACCGCCTGGCGGTTTGCCGACTACGCGGCCTTCCTGTTCGAACGGCTGGGCGAACAGGTGCCCTACTGGATCACCGTCAACGAGCCCTCCGTGGTGGCCGTGGCCGGCCACCTCCTGGGCCAGCATGCCCCGGGCCTGCAGGACCTGCAGGCGGCGGTTCACGCGGCCCACCACCTGCTGCTGGCCCACGGCCTGGCAGTGCTGGCCCTGCGCCAGGCAGCCCTGCGCTCCCGCCCCCAGGTGGGCATCTCCCTGCTTTTCTCGCCGGTCGAGCCCGCCGTGGACGCCCCCGAGCACCACGAGGCCGCCCGCTGGGTGGACACCCTGGCCCACCAGTTCTTCCTTGAGCCTCTGCTGCGGGGTGCGTACCCCTCCGCTGCTCTGGAACTGCTCCAGGCCCTGGGCTGCCCGCCGCCGGTGCGGGACGGCGACCTGGAGCACATCCGGCGCCCCATGGACTTTCTGGGGGTGAACTACTACACCCGCCAGCGGGTGCTGCACGACCCGGCTGCCCGCCCCCTGCCCGTCCGGTGGGCCGGCCCGGCCGGTGAGACCACCGGGGCCGGCTGGGAGGTGTACCCCGAGGGCCTCGCCCGGGTGCTGCGGGAGCTGGCCCGGCAGTGCGGCGCTCTTCCCCTTCTGGTGACGGAAAACGGCGCTGCCTACCCCGACGAACCCGACCCGCAGGGGGAGGTCCACGATTCCCTGCGGGTGGAGTTCCTGCGCCGCCACCTGGCCTGCCTGCGCGAGGCGGTCGCGGAGGGCGTTCCCGTGCGGGGCTACTTTGTCTGGTCGCTGTTGGACGGCTTCGAGTGGGAGTTCGGCTACACCCGCCGCTTCGGGCTGGTCTACGTGGACTTTCCCACCCAGCGCCGCCTGCTCAAGCAAAGCGCCCGCTGGTACCGCCAGGTCATCGAGAGCAACGACGTGCCGGCGTAGCCCGCCACAGCCCGGCGGGCCACGCCGGCCGCCCCTGCCGGCACGGGCACGCGGCTTGTGGCACCCTCAGCGGGGCGCTGCCTGCGCCGCCCCCGCCTCGTACACCTGCCGCAGCTGCTCGGCCACCTCGGGGTTGCGCAGGGTGGTCACATCCCCCAGCGGCCGGTTTTCCACGATGTCCCGCAAAAGCCGCCGCATGATCTTGCCGCTGCGGGTCTTGGGCAGGTCGGGCGTGAACAGCACCCGGTCGGGCCGGGCAATGGGGCTGATGACCTGGGCCACCTTCTCCTTCAGCTCCTGCTCCAGGGCCGGGGAAGCCGTGTAGCCGTCCTGCAGGATGACGAAGGCCACCGGTACCTGCCCCTTGATGGCGTGGGGGGCTGCCACCACCGCCGCCTCCGCCACGGCCGGGTGCTCCACCAGGGCGCTTTCGATCTCCATGGTGGACAGGCGGTGGCCCGCCACGTTCATCACGTCGTCCACCCGGCCCAGGATCCAGAAGTACCCGTCCTCGTCCCACTTGGCCCCGTCGCCGGGGTAGTAGACGTCCTTGCGCCAC
>DATCLL010000023.1:0-9281 GCA_036563935.1 Limnochordales bacterium
GCCGCCCCGGCCTGCGGCCTGTGCCTGGTGTACGTCCACTACGGGCCCCCGCCCGCCGGGCTGCAGCGCCTGGGCGGTGCGCTTGACACCCTTGTCGGGCTTTGGCTAGAATGGCCCCGCGGCTTGCGCCCGGGGCTGGGCTCAAACGGGGAAGGATAGGACCGTTCATGGCAGTCAACCGCAACAGGACGCCTCTTGTACGGCCCGGGGAGCTGCCCCGGCGGTGGTACGTGGTGGATGCCAGCGGCCAGGTGCTGGGCCGCCTGGCCAGCCGCATTGCCAGCGTGCTGCGGGGCAAGCACCGGCCGGAGTTCACCCCCCACGTGGACTGCGGCGATTTCGTGGTGGTGGTCAACGCCGAGAAGGTGCGGCTGACGGGCCGCAAGCTGGACCAGAAGGTGTACCGGCGCCACACCCTGTATCCGGGCGGGCTCAAGGAAGAGACGGCCCGGCAGCTGCTGCAGCGCCATCCGGACCGGCTCATCCGCCACGCGGTCTGGGGCATGCTGCCCCACAACCGGTTGGGCCGGCGCATCATCCGCAAGTTGAAGGTGTATGCAGGGCCCAACCATCCCCACGAGGCGCAGAAGCCGCAGCCGTTGCCGCTTGCAGGACGGGAGTGAACGAGATTGACGTATGCGATGGCGGTGCCCACCCGGCGGCCGGTGGCCATGGCCACGGGGCGACGCAAGGAGTCCGTGGCCCGGGTGCGGCTGGTGCCGGGCGCCGGGCGCATTGAGGTGAACGGCCGGGATGCCGGGGAGTACTTCGGCGGCCGCCCGTCCCTCCTGGCCCTCATCCAGCGCCCCTTGCAGGTGACGGGCGCGACGGGGCTGGACGTCATCGCCCGGGTGGAAGGCGGTGGAGTCTCGGGGCAGGCGGGGGCTCTGGCCCACGGCCTGGCCCGGTGCCTGGTGCTGGTGGATCCGCAGTGGCGGGCGCCGCTGCGGGCGGCCGGGCTGCTGACCCGGGATCCCCGCATGAAGGAACGGCGCAAGTACGGCCTGAAGAAGGCCCGCAAGGCGCCGCAGTACTCCAAGCGCTGATCCCGGGCTCGTGCCCGGTGCCGCTGCCGTTTTCGGGGCTGCCCGCGCGGGCAGCCCCTGGCGCGGGCGGGGCCGGCAGCCTTCAGCGGCCCGGCGCAGGCCGGGCCGGCAGCCCGGCGTAGGGCGCCAGTTCCTCCCACGAGTACGGCGGCGGGCCGTGCAGGGCCGGGTTCCAGTGGGGCAGGGCCCCGGGCGGGCTTCCCACGGGCAGAAGGGGCCCGCTCACCTCGGCGGCCGGCCCTGGCGGGCTGGGCCGAGCGTCGAGGCTGCGCAGCCCCGGAAGCGCGCGGTCGGGAAGGCCGGGAGGGGTGGTCCCCTGACCTCCCTGGCCCTGGAGGGCGGGCGTGAGCGGCGACGGCTGCGTGCCCTGGTCCGGTTCGGGCGAGCGGGGGGCCAGTTCCCGGGGGTCCACGGGCACCTCGGAGCCCGGGATGACCTCGGGCGGTCGGGAACCCCGGCCGGGTGGCTGCAGGCCCAGCACGCAGGGCGACCATGCCCAGGGCTGGGTGCCCTCCAGGAAGGCATCCAGCTCCACCCAGCGGCACAGCCCGTCCGCCCGCAGGCCGTTGAACAGGTCCACGGCAATCCCCGTCACAACCCCCTCCGGCACGGGGAAGTCCAGGGGGGGCTCCCCCTGCAGGGCCGCCTCCATGAAGGCTTTCCAGACGGGGGCGGCCAGGGTGCCGCCGGTGCCCCGCACGGGCGTTCCGTCGTCGTTGCCGATGTAGACGGCCGCCACCAGCTGCGGGGTGTAGCCTACAAACCACGCGCTCACCAGCCCGTCGGTGGTGCCTGTCTTGCCGGCCGCCGGCCGGCCCAGCCGGGCCAGCTGGCCTGTGCCCCGCTGCAGGGCATCCTGCAACGCGTTGGTCATGAGGTACGCCACCTGGGGGCTCAGCACCCGTTCCCCGGGATCCGGCGGGCTGTCGTACCAGACGTAGCCGTCCTGGTCCACCACCCGGAAGAACGGGCGCACCGCCCGGTGGATGCCGCCCCCGGCGAACACCGCGAAGGCCTCCGCCATCTCCAGGGGCGTCACCCCGTTGCGCAGCCCTCCCAGGGTGATGGCCAGGTGGCGGTCCTCGGGGGTGAGGCTGCGGATCCCCATGGCCCGGGCCAGCCGCAGGACCCGGTCCACGCCCACCTGGGAGGCCAGCCAGACGGACCCCACGTTCAGGGACATGACCAGGGCGTGCTTGAGGGTGACGGGGCCCCAGTACCGGTCCCGGAAGTTGCGGGGCTGATACCCGCTGAAGTCGGCGGGAACATCCCGCACCACCGAGTTGAGGCGCCACCCCTGCTGCAGGGCAGCGGCGTACACGAAGGGCTTGAAGGCCGAGCCCGGCTGGCGCCGGGCCGCCACCGCCCGGTTGAACTGGCTTTCCAGGTAGTCCCGGCCGCCCACCATGGCCTTGATGTCCCCCGTGCGGGGGTCGACGGCCACGATGGCCCCCTGGCGCTCGCCCAGGGCCTTTTGGGCCGCCCGCTGCATGCGCAGGTCCAGGCCCGTGTGCACCCGCAGGCCCCCGCGGTGCACCAGGTTGAACCCGAAGCGCTGCTCCAAAAGCGGGCGCAGGTAGTCCATGAACCACGGGGCCGGCCCCCCCCGCAGCTCGGCCAGGCGCAGGCGCTCCGCGGCCGCCTCCCGGGCGGCCCGGGGGCTGATGTAGCCCAGCTCCACCATCCTCTGCAGCACCAGCTCCCGTCGCCGCAGGGCACCCTCGGGGTTGCGGTAGGGCGACAGGGCCGAGGGGGCCCGGATGAGGGCGGCCAGCAGGGCGCTTTCCCCCAGGGTGAGCTGGTCGGGCTCCTTGCCGAAGTAGGTCTGGGCTGCCGCCCCCACCCCCGTGGCCCCCTCGCCGAAGTACACCCGGTTCAGGTACAGCTCCAGGATGCGCTCCTTGCTGAAGCGGGCCTCCAGCATCAGGGCCAGGGCCGCTTCCTCCAGCTTGCGCACCAGGCTGCGCTCGGGAGTCAGGAAGAGGGTGCGGGCCAGCTGCTGGGTGATGGTGCTGCCCCCCTGCACCACCGTGCGGGCGCGCAAATTCACCCAGACAGCCCGCGCGATGCCGACGGGGTCGATGCCGGGGTGGCGGAAAAACCGGGTGTCCTCGATGGCCACCACGGCCTCCTGCAGGTGGCGGGGGATGCGGCTGAGGGGGACGAACCGGGTGTAGGGAGAGCCCACCGTGCCCACCAGTTCGCCCCGCACGTCGAACACCATGGCGGCCTCGGGCGGCCGGTCGGGGTCGAAGCCGCGCACCACCCACCAGGCCCGGGCCACCACCCATCCCGCCAGCGCCGCGATGCCCAGGCCCACCAGGGTTGCCCAGCTCGCCCAGCGGGTCCGGTGCTCCACGCCGCGCTCGCCTCCCTGCCAGCATGCCCGCGCCCAGGGCGTGCCTATGCGGTTTGACTTACGGTACCGGCCCGGGTACAATACCTGGCACCGCGCACGACGGTCCGGAGGAGGATGGGGCTGTGGCGTCGGAGCGACTGCGGGTGCTGAGCGAAGCCAACTGGCAGCAAGAGGTGTTGGAAAGTTCCGAGCCCGTGCTGGTGGATTTCTGGGCCGAGTGGTGCGGCCCCTGCCACCGCATCGCGCCCATCGTGGAAGCCCTGGCGGAGGAGTTCGCCGGCCGGCTGAAGGTGGGCAAGGTGAATGTGGACGAAAACCCCGAGCTGGCCCAGCGCTACGGCATCATGAGCATCCCTTCCCTGCTCTTGTTCCGGGGCGGCGAAGTGGTGGAGTTCATGGTGGGCGTGCAGCCCAAGGCGACGCTGGTGCGGCGCATCGAGGCCGCCCTGCAGAAGGAGGGCGGCTGAGGGCCGCCCGCCCTGACGGCTCGGCCCCGCCTGCTGTCCCTGGCGCCCGCCCTCCCTGTGATCCGGCGGGCCGGCCGTCAGGGCACCACCTGCACCGTGCCCGGGTCGGCGGCCACCACCTCGCCCACCACGGCCCGGGCCGGGGTGTCCCGCTCGGCCAGGCCGGCCAGCAACGCCTCCGCCTCTTCGGGGGCCACCGCCACCAGCAGCCCGCCTGAGGTCATGGCATCGCACAGCAGCACCCGATCCACCTCCTCCACCTGGGGATGGAACCGCACGGCCTGCTGCACGGCCTGCTGGTTGCGGCGGGTGCCCCCCGGAACCCAGCCCGAAGCCGCCAGGCGCCGGGCCGAACGCAACAGCGGCACCTGCCCGGCGTGCAGGCGCAGCGCCACCTGGCTGCGGCGGGCCAGGGCCAGGGCGTGGCCGGCCAGCCCGAAGCCGGTGACGTCGGTGCAGGCATGCACCTGGCAGGCCTGAAGCAGGTCCACCAGGTCGTTGAGGCGGCTCATCACGGCCACCATCTCCTGCACGTCCTCTTCGCCCGCCGCGCCGCCCTTGAGGGCCGTGGAGACCACCCCGCCACCGATGGGCTTGGTGAGCACCAGCAGGTCACCGGGCCGGGCCCCAGCCCGGCCCAGGATCCGGTCCGGATGCACCAGGCCCGTGACGGCCAGACCGAACTTCAACTCCCGGTCCTCCACCGTGTGGCCCCCCAGCAGGTACGCCCCCGCCTGCTGGAGCTTGTCGCAGGCCCCCTGGAGGATGGCGGCCAGCATGGGTTCCGGCACGCCCGCGGACGGGAAGGCGCATACGTTGAGCGCGCACAGGGGGCGTGCTCCCATGGCGTACAGGTCGCTGAGGGCGTTGGCGGCCGCGATGGCCCCGAAGGCGTACGGGTCGTCCACGATGGGGGTCATGAAGTCCACGCTCTGCACCAGGGCCATCTCCGGCCCCAGGCGGATCACGCCCCCGTCGTCGGCTTCCTCCACGCCCACCAGGACGTCAGGGGACCGCTGGGGCAGCCGCAGCGCCCCCAAAAGCCGCAACAGGTCCGCCGGACCCGTCTTGCACCCTCAACCGGCCTTGGAGCTCAGGGAGGTCAGGCGGATGGGCCACACCTGGCCCGCCGGCGACTCGGCCACGGACGGCCCCCCTTTTCAAGACGTCTTTTGGGGATTTTATAACATGGCGGTCCAGCCAGGAGGAAAAGGGGGGTGCTTTGGCGTAGACGGGCCGATGAACGGGAGTAGGAGGAGAAGCAGGCAAGCCACCAGACCGGCCCCGGGGCCGGGCGCCAGGGCCCGAGATGGGGGCGGAAGGGCGGGTGACGCTGGGGGATGAAGAAGACCAACAAGAAGGAAGAGGCCAAGAAGGAGACCGGGAAGAAGAAGAAGTGACCGGCCGCGCGGGTGGCGCCTCTCACGGGCGCCACCCACGCGTCGGCCACCGGACGCCTGCCCACGGTACGGCGCGGCGGTGCTCCCCTCGGCCTGCCGCCGGCCCGTCCCGTACGCGGCCCGCCCTCAAAGCTGCCCTCCCCAGCGCCGTACGGCCGCAACAGCCTGCTCCAGGTGCCGTTGGTCCACCACGGCCGTGAGCAGGTACGGCGCAAGGCGCACGGCCGGCCCGCCTGCCAGCCCCGAGGCGGCCGGGTGGGCTGCCAGCGCGGCCCCCCTGTCGGGGTCGGCGGTGGCGATGCCCAGGGTCAGGTTGGCCAGGCTTTCCGTGCGCCCGCTGAGGGGCGGCGCGGGCCGGGTGTCCCGGGCCGCATCGCCCCTGGGCCACAGGCTCACCCGGTCCACCTGCACGGCGGAGGCTCCCAACCGCACCAGCTCGTCGGCCGCGCCCCGGGCCTGCCGTTCGGAGCGGAAGCCGGCCAGCAGGGTGTGCTGACCAGCGGGAAGCTGCAAGGGCTGTGCCCCCCGTCCGGCCTTTACGCTCCCTCCGCCGGCCGGCCTCCCATTCAACCGCCCACCGCCAGTCCTTCCAGGCCGGGACGGGTCTGGCTTTCTGGGTCCAGCAGCTTCGCCAGCTCCTCTTCGGGCAGCACGCCCTCCTCCCGGCACACCTCCCGGATGGTGCGGCGGCTCTCGTAGGCCTTTTTGGCCAGCTGCGCGGCCCGGTCGTAGCCCAGCCTGGGGGCCAGCACCGTGACCATGGCCAGGCTCTGCTCCACCAGGCTCTCGCAGCGCTCCCGGTCGGCCTGCAGGCCCGCCACCAGCTTCTCCTGGAAGTTGCGCGCCCCCGTGGACAGGATGTGGATGGACTGCAGGAGGTTGTAGGCCAGGACGGGCATCATCACGTTCAGCTCAAAGTTGCCGTGCTGGCCGCAGAGGGTGACGGTGGTGTCGTTGCCCATCACCTGCGCGCACACCATCATCAGCGACTCGGCGATGACGGGGTTCACCTTGCCGGGCATGATGGAGGAGCCCGGCTGGGTGGCGGGCAGGATGAGCTCGCCCAGGCCGCAGCGGGGGCCCGAGCCCAGGAAGCGGATGTCGTTGGCGATCTTCATGAGGCTGACGGCCACCGTGCGCAGGGCCCCGCTGGCGAAGACCGCGGCGTCCCGGGCCCCCTGGGCCTCGAAGTGGTTTTCGGCCTCCCGGAAGTCCAGGCCGGTGAAGCGGTTCAGGCGCTCGATGGCGCGGCGGGCGAACTCCGGGTGGGCGTTGATGCCCGTTCCCACCGCCGTGCCGCCCAGGGCCAGCTCCTTGAGCCCGTCCAGGGCCGCCTCCACCCGACGGATGCCCCACCGCACCATGGCGGCGTAGCCCGAGAACTCCTGGCCCAGGCGGATGGGGGTGGCGTCCTGGAGGTGGGTTCGGCCGATCTTGATGATGGGCCAGAACTCCCGGGCCTTGGCCTCCAGCCCCTCCGCCAGGGCGCGCAGGGCGGGCAGCAGCTGGTGGGTGATGGTCTCCGCCGCGGCCACGTGGATGGCCGAGGGGATGACGTCGTTGCTGGACTGGCACATGTTCACGTGGTCGTTGGGGTGCACCGAGCGCGACCCCCGGGGCAGGCCCAGCAGTTCCGCGGCCCGGTTGGCGATGATCTCGTTGGCGTTCATGTTGGTGGAGGTGCCGGAGCCGGTCTGGAAGATGTCCACCACAAACTGCTCGTCGAAGCGCCCGTCGGCCACCTCCTGGGCGGCAGCGGCCACGGCCTGGGCCAGTCGGCCCTCCAGCAGGCCCAGCTCCCCGTTCACCTCTGCGGCCGCCCGCTTGATGAGGCCCAGGGCGCGGATGAAGGGGCGGGGGAAGCGCAGGCCGCTGATGGGGAAGTTCAGCACCGCCCGCTGGGTGGAGGCGCCGTAGTACGCCTCTTCGGGGACCTGCATCTCGCCCATGGAATCCCGTTCGATGCGAAAGCCAGCCACCGCATCTCCCTCCTGCAGGTGGTACTCTGGGGATGGCGGCGCCCGCGCCGCCGTGCCCAGCTTACCCTGCCGGCGGCAGCGGCGGGAAGGGACAACCATCCCCGCGGGGCCGGTGCAGGAGGCGGCCCGCCGGCGGGGAAGTCATGGGGACCAGCACACGCGAGGCGGTGACCATGGATCGGCAGCGCAAGCTGGATGCCCTTCGGCGCATCGCCATGATCCTGCGCCCGGACGGCCCGCTGCTGGTGCTGTTCGGCTTTCTGGCCGGGCGGCTGGACCGGGTGCTGTTCGTGCGGCAGCTGGAGGGGGCCCACGTGGCGGTGCAGCTTTCGGCGGACTCCCGCATCTGGCCCCGGGTGCCCTTCCGGGCCCGGGTCGGGGAGGAGACGGTCCTGAACCCCATCGCCTTCGTGGACCTGATGGCCACCCGGGACGACGACATCTACGTGCGGGTGGACCTGCCCTACGGGGAGGAGCCGGGCTGGTACCGGGAGGTGCTGGTGGACCAGCCCCTGGACTGGCGCACCACCCTGGAGCAGGCCACCATGCGGGTGCGGGAGCGCATCGACTTCGCCCTGGACGTCTACCGCACGGCGGCACCCCTGGTGGAGAAGGCCACCGGCGAGGAGCGGCGGCGGCTGGAATTCATCCTGGAGACGGCCCGGGCGGAGATCCAGGGCCTCAGCCGAAAGCTTTCGGAGCTGCAGGCCCGCCTGGCCTCCGGGGAGGGGCAGGCGGGCTCGGGTTCGGGGCCCGGGTCGTAGGCGGGGGTTGCCGGGGCAAGCGCGCGGCCTTCCCGGGCCTGCAAGGCCTGCAGG
The DNA here is from genome assembly GCA_036563935.1 of Limnochordales bacterium. Taxonomy (GTDB): domain Bacteria; phylum Bacillota; class Limnochordia; order Limnochordales; family Geochordaceae; genus DATCLL01. The sequence continues at coordinate 8,070 of DATCLL010000023.1, forward strand.
GCCCGCCGGCCCGGGTGGTGGCGGCGGCCGCCGAGCCGGGCCGGGCTGCAGCCTTAAGGGCTAGGGAGTGCGGCGCAGCTCGCTTTTGTGGTGCTGCTCGCCGTCGAAGCTGAACAGCACCGGGCGCCCGTCCACCACCGTCTCCAGGTGCACGGGGCGTCCCCACAGCTGGAAGACATAGGGGAGGGTCTTTTCCAGGTAGCGCAGGTCCAGCTCCACACCCTCGTACACGTGGCGCAGCAACAGCTCCCCCGCACCCCGGTAGTCGCCGTCCTCCACCACGATGTAGGGGATGGAGCAGTGGGTGAGCCGGGCCACCAGCGCGTCGCGCACCTGCTGGAAGTCGGTGGACTCCACCCGCCAGTCCTCCCCCTGGCGGGCGAAGACGTACAGGTTCAGCTCCTCGGCCACCTCTTCGGTGAGGTAGTTGGCCACGAAGGAGACGTCGCTTTCCAGTTCCCGCACCTCGAACATCTTGGCCCGGCCCTGGCCCGGCTGGCGGCCCAACCTGCGCTGCTCCTCGGGGGTGGGTTCGTTCCACCGCTTCTCGATGCTCTCCCAGATCTTCAGCCCCAGCAGGTAGGGGTTCACGTGCAGCCGGTGGGGCTGCACCACCCCCGCGTGCATGCGGGCGAACTCCACCGCGTCGGCCTCGTCCAGCTCCTCCTCCCGCATCAGCTGCAGGTGCCAGTAGGTGGCCCAGCCCTCGTTCATGATCTTGGTGGCCATCTGGGGCCAGAAGTACAGCATCTCCTCCCGCACCATGGCCAGGATGTCCCGCTGCCAGCTTTCCAGGTAGTCGGAGTGCTCCATGAGAAAGCGCAGCAGGTCCTTCTCGGGCCGCAGGGGCAGTTTGCGGGCCCGCCGCCGAGCCGCACCGGGGGCCGGGCCCCAACCCGAGCCCGGGCCCCGGGGCCACCCGGGCCGCGCCTCGCCGGCGCTGCGGCCGGCCGGGGAGGGCGCCCCCGGGCCCCCGCCGGCGGCCGAATAGCCCGCGCCGTGGCCCGAAGCCGTCGCCGCCGGCCCCGCCCCTGCCGGGCCGCCCGGCGCCCCTGTCTCCCGGGCCAGGCGCTCGTCTAAGGCCCACAGGTCATCGTAGGGGGTGGAGGGGCGGGCCGGCGCGCGGGCGGGAGACTGGGGCTCCTCCTGGGAGGGCGGACCCACCGGGTGGGGGTCCACCTGCTCCGCCAGGGCCAGGGCGGCATCCAGTAC